>CAYWVA010000329.1:0-3411 GCA_964461545.1 uncultured Rhizobiaceae bacterium
CACAGGCGAACATCTCGCGGGTGATATCCTCGACCGCGCGTTCCACCGCCTTCACGTCAATCGGCTCCGGATTGGCAACCATCGAGGCATACCTCCACAATGCATCCTCAGTGCAGCAAGCTCGCGCGGGTTGGCACCAAGGAACAGCGGGCACCCACGCTTGATCAGAACGCGCAGACCCCAAGTTTGGTTGATTGTGGGCGATGCCGACCAGATCGGCCCAAGGGTGACAGGCGGGTTCAGGCGGCCGCTTGTGGCTGTTGCCTGACGGCATCGACACCCATCCTTTCTAGCCGGCGTGATCTACCGGAACGGCGCTGCCTGTGATAGGCTAATTGCTCATGAAAAGAGGTGCGGGATGGAGTGTCCGAGATGCCGGGCAACGCTCCCTCAAGGCGGCAAATTCTGTATGGAATGCGGCGCACCGCTTCCGCGTCTATGTCCGGCTTGCGGTAAGGCGATCGCGCTGATTGCGAAGTTCTGTCCGGAATGCGGTCTGTCGCTCACGACTGGGGATACATGGGCAGAAGGAGATCAAACCAAATCCCCCCTCGAACAGCCCACACCACATTCGGCCCCCACTGCTGAACGTCGCCGACTCACGGTGATGTTCTGTGATCTCGTCGGCTCGACGGCGGTGGCGGTTCGAGTTGATCCCGAAGAACTTCGCGAGGTCATGGTCGCTTACCACGGCGTCGTAGGCGAAACTGTCAGGCAGTTCGATGGGTATATAGCCAAGTACATGGGCGACGGCGTGCTCGTTTACTTCGGGTTTCCGCACGCGCATGAGCACGACCCGGAGCGGGCAATCAGAGCAGGCCTGGCGCTGGTCGAAAATCTTCGCCAGGTTACCACAAACGAACCGCTACATGCGCGCGTCGGTATCGCCACCGGGTTGGTAGTGGTCGGGGACATTATTGGCACGGGCGCCGCGCAGGAGCAGACGGTCGTCGGCGACACGCCGAATTTGGCAGCTCGGCTGCAGGCCATCGCCGACCCGGACACCGTGATCATTTCACAGGAGACGCGGCGGCTTGTCGGGGACCTATTCGAGCTTGCTGATCTCGGCAGCTTTCAAATCAAAGGGTTTTGCGACCTTGTGCACGCATGGCGCGTAATTGGCGAGAGCGCGGCCGAGAGCCGCTTCGAGGCCATGCATCGCGGTGACCTCACGCCGCTCGTGGGGCGCGATAACGAAATTGCAATACTGCTCGATCGGTGGGACGCCGCAAAAGGGGGCGAAGGTCAAGTGGTGCTCATCACCAGCGAGGCCGGCGTCGGCAAGTCACGTATCATTCGTGAATTACGGCAACGGATAAGTGATGTGTACATGCCGATCAGCCATTACGGATCGCCGTACCACACGAGCAGTACACTCCATCCGGTCGTAAGCCTGCTTGAGCGTGCCTTGAGATTCGAGCGCGCGGAGACGCCTGACTTGAAACTTAAGAAGCTCGAATCTCTCCTTGCGATTGGCTCCGGAGACCCGGGCGAAGCCGTGTCCCTGATTGCACCGCTCTTGGCACTTCCTCAAGACAGTCAGTATCCTGCCTTGGATCTCCCTCCCCGGCAGCGGAAACAACGGACATTGGAGGTCTTCGTCGAGCAACTGGAGGGCTTGTCAAGGCGTCAGCCCGTGCTCGCCGTCTACGAGGACGCGCACTGGATGGATCCAACGACAATTGAACTCATCGACATGATCGTTCAGCGCGTGTCAGCGCTTCCGATCCTCATGATTGTCAGCTATCGCCCGGAGTTCGCACCGCGGTGGACCGGATATCCACATGTTACGACGCTGTTGCTCTCGAGGTTAACTCGGCGCCACGGCTTGGCGATTGTGAGTGAGGTCACCCGCGGCAGGCCTTTGCCGCGCGAAGTGCTTGACCAGATTTTGAGGAAGACTGACGGCATACCGCTGTTTGTAGAAGAACTGACGAAGACTGTTCTGGAGTCCGGCTTACTAGTGGACGCAGGTGACCATTTTGAGCTCTCCGGCCTACTTCCACCCTTGGCCATTCCGGCAACACTCCACGATTCATTGCTGGCGCGGTTGGACCGCCTGGGGCATGTCAAGGAGGTGGCTCAGATCGGCGCGGTTCTCGGCGCTACTTTCTCCTATCAGCTTCTCGCACAGGTTTGCCTAAAGTCTGAACCTGAGCTCCGAGCTTGCCTCGAAGAGCTGGTTCGATCGGAGCTGGTCTTCCGCCGCGGCACGCCACCGGAAGCGATGTACAGCTTCAAGCACGCCCTCGTGCAGGATGCCGCGTATGAGAGCCTGCTCAAGAGCCGCCGTCAGCAGCTGCATGCTCGAATCGCCGCCGTACTCGAGAAGCATTTCCCAGAGACGATCGCGATAGAGCCCGAGATCCTCGCACGACACCTGTCGCTAGCAGGATTGCATGAAAGTGCGGTTCGGTACTGGCGTAAGGCAGGCGAGATCGCAGTCCGTCGATCAGCGAACGTCGAAGCAATTGCCCACTTCTCGAACGCACTCGAATCGCTCGCGACGCAGCCTACGAGTCGGACACGATCCGAGCAGGAGCTTGCGCTCCACACCGCACTTGCCGTGCCTTTCATCGCAACAAAGGGCGCTTCGGGGGTTGAGGTGGAGCACACATATAGTCGCGCGCTGGCCCTATGCGAGATGTTGGGGAAGTCTGACGAGCTTTTCCCAATCTCACGTGGTCTTTGGAACTGCTATTTGGCACGTGGTCACATGCAACAGGCACATGATCATGCCGTTCACCTGTCCGCCCGCGCCGAGGAGCACGGCAGTCCGCTTCAACGCGCACTCGCTCACCGCGCGCTCGGCTCAAGCCTCTTCTTTCTCGGACGCTTTTGTGAGTGCTTGCACGAAACCGATCAGGCCGTCGCAATCGATGACGCACTCGACGAGTCAGATATCCGCTCTCAACTATCTTTGTACGGCGAACGGCCAGGCATCATTTCGCGACTGTACGGAGGCTGGGCGTTATGGTTTCTGGGCTTTCCCGATCGTTCAGTGGCACATTTCGATGTGGCACTCAGGTTGGCTCAGGATTTTGGCCACGCACATGGTCTAGCATTTGCCTTATGTTTCGCCGCAAGCATGCGGAACAATCGCCGTGACTTCGTAATGGCGCTCGAACACGCTGAATCAGCCTCCGAGATCGCCACCAAGCACGATCTGCCGCTATGGTTAGGCGAGAGTTTCGTGTCTTCAGGATACGCAATGGCCAGTCTCGGGCGACATATGGAGGGGATCACACGTATTCGCTCCGGCATAACCGTGCTCGATCAAGTCGGTGATTGGCACCACCGGAGTCAATGGCTCGGTCTGCTGGCGGCCGCCTATCTGGAAGCCGGTGCGGAACAAGATGCACTGGCCACACTCGACGAAGCCCTGAAAGCTGTTGCGGCCACGGACGAGAT
>CAYWVA010000330.1:0-3411 GCA_964461545.1 uncultured Rhizobiaceae bacterium
CATGCGCTGTTTGCCGGCCGGCCCGGCAAGTCGATCGCGCGCGCACTGATCGATCCGGCTCAGCGCTTTGGCCTGCAGCGTAGCGACTTCATGGCCGTCATCGAGGGTATGGAGATGGACGTGGAGGGCCCCATTGTGGCGCCCTCGCGCGCCGAGCTCGATCTCTATTGCGATCGCGTAGCCTGCGCCGTCGGCAGGCTGTGCGTTCCGATCTTCGGCGAGGCCGGCGAGGCGGGCTTGGCGGTTGCCGGCCATCTCGGCCGGGCGCTGCAGCTCACCAATATCTTGCGCGACGTCGCCGAAGACGCCGACGACGGCCGCCTCTACATACCGCGCGAACTGCTCGAGGCCCACGACATCCCGGTGAACGAGCCGGCCATGTTGCCACAGCAGGTGCTCGCCCACCCCGGCTTCGTGCTCGCCTGGCGGGCGCTCGCCGGCGAGGCGGAGTTCGAGTTCGCGGCCGCGCAAAAGGCCATGCAGCACTGCGACCGGCGCAGGATCCGGCCGGCCCGCATTATGATGGAAGTCTACCGGCTCAATCTCGAACGCATGCAGGCGCTCAACGACGAAAGCCTGGCTGAGCGCACCGTCTCCAAGCGCCTGGTCGGACCGACCGAAAAGCTGCTTATCGCCTTGCGCTACGGGATCGCATGATGACCCCCTGCCCTTAGGGTGACTGCATGCGCGTCCATGTCATAGGCGCCGGCCTCAGCGGCCTTGCCGCTGCACTCGCCCTCGTTGAGGCGGGGACGCGCGTGGTGCTTTACGATCAAGCCGCCCAGGCCGGCGGACGCGCCCGCTCGTTTCACGAGCCTGCCCTCGACCGGCTCATCGACAACGGCAACCATTTGTTGTTGTCGGGCAACCACGCCGCCCTCGACTATCTGAGCAGCATCGGCGCGGCCGACCGTCTGATGGGGCCGGACAGCGCCCGGTTCGACTTCTTGGAGCTCGACACCGGCGAGCGCTGGACGATCGATCTGAACCGGGGCCCCGTGCCCCTGTGGGTGTTGTACAGCAAGCGACGGGTGCCCGGCACGTCGCTTGCCGACTATGTGAAGGGCCTCAGGCTCCTCACCGCCGGCAACCGCACCGTGGCCGAGATCTTCGCCCGCCAGGGCGCGCTCTACCGGCGATTCTGGGAGCCGTTCGCCGTGGCCGTCCTCAACACCGCGCCGCAGGAGGCGGCGGCCCGCCTGCTCGTGCCGGTGATCCGCGAGACCCTCGCCAAGGGCGCCGACGCCTCCCGCCCGCTCATTGCGCGGCGCGGCTTGAGCAACACCTTCGTCGATCCCGCCCTCGATTTGCTTGCCCGCCGCGGCGCCGAGATCCGGCTCGGCTGCCGCATCACCGGGATCGAGGGTGAGGGCGACCGGCTTACCGGTCTCACACTCGGCAGGGGCATTGAACGCCTCGCAACCGGCGATGCAGCGGTGCTTGCGGTGCCGGCCTGGACGGCGGCCGAGCTGCTGTCGGGCCTCACCGTGCCGGATGCCTTCGTCCCCATCATCAACGTGCATTTCCGCATCGACGGGGGCCGCCGGCCGCTGCTCCCGACACCGCTTCTCGGCCTTGTCGGCGGCACCGCGCAGTGGCTTTTCGTGCGCGACGACGTGGTGTCCGTCACCGTCAGCGCCGCCCGGGCTTTGGCCGAGTGCCAGGCTGCCGAGATCGCCGCAACCGTGTGGCCGGAGGTGGCCCGCGCGCTTGAGCACGAGATTTCGCAAATGCCGCCGGTGCGCGTCGTCAAGGAACGGCGCGCCACCTTTCTCGCCTCGCCCGCCCAGATCGCCCGCCGCCCCGGCCCGAAAACGGACTGGCGCAACCTGGCACTCGCCGGCGACTACACCGACACCGGCCTGCCAGCCACCATCGAAGGCGCCATCCGCTCAGGGCGCGCCGCGGCCAAGCTGGTTTTGCGCGCCCGATGACTCTATGTCGAGGATCGCGAGACCAGCGGATTGCGTTTCGCGCAGCCAAGTCGGGGGAGAAGCACCATGTCGCAGAACCAATGGAGTGCGGTTGAACAATACTTCACCGACCTGCTGATGCCACCCGACGAGGCCCTTGAGGCGGCCCTGGAAGCCAGCGACGCGGCCGGATTGCCATCGATCAACGTGGCGCCCAATGTCGGCAAGCTCCTGCATCTGCTGGCCCGCGCCCAGGGCGCGCGCCGCATCCTGGAGATCGGCACGCTCGGCGGCTACAGCACCATCTGGCTGGCCCGCGCCCTGCCCCCCGACGGTAGCCTGGTCACCCTCGATTTCAACCCCAAGCATGCCGAAGTCGCCCGCGCCAACATCGCACGCGCTGGTCTCAGCCATCTCGTCGATCTGCGTTTGGGCCGCGCCGTGGACACGCTGGCTGAGCTTGTTGCAGTCGGCGACGTGCCGTTCGATTTCGTGTTTATTGACGCTGACAAGGAGAGTTACACCGATTACCTCGACTGGTCGCTCAAGCTGTCGCGGCCAGGCACGATGATCGTTGCCGACAATGTGGTGCGCGCCGGCCGAGTGATTGACCCGGCATCGGGCGACCCGCTGATTGATGGCGTGCGCCGCTACACCGAGAGACTTGCCGCCGAGCGCCGGGTGAGCGCCACGGCGATTCAACTGGTGGGCAGCAAAGGCCATGACGGCCTGGCAATCGCCGTCGTCAACGACGGCTGATGGAGTGGGCATGACGCTGCCTGGCCGGCTGCGGCAATCCGACCCGTGGTTTGTTGCAACGCCGCAGGGCTTGTGTTAGACGAGGCCGCGGCCCAGGCCGGCAGCTGCCCGGCTGTCTCCGGGACCTTGCAACTTACCGTTCTGTACCAGAATGTTGAAGCCAGGGGACGGCATTCCCAGCAGCTTCGGATGACGGCTTAGAGACACAACGTGACCGCTCAGACTCAATTGGTGACAGGCATGCCCGGGCGTTATGCCACGGCGCTGTTCGAACTTGCCGACGAGGCAAAGGCCATCGATCAGGTCGAGGCCGATTTCAATGACTTCGACCGGCTGCTCGATGAATCGAGCGACCTGTTGCGGCTGGTGCGCAGCCCCGTGTACTCAGCCGAGGAGCAGATCCGCGCCCTCGGCGCCGTCCTGGAACGCGCCGGGGCCACGGCGCTGAGCATCAATTTCATCAAGCTTACGGCGCGCAACCGGCGGCTGTTTGCGCTGCGTGACATGATCGCCGCCTTCCGCAAGCTAGTGGCAGCAGGACGCAACGAAGTCTCGGCAGAAGTAACCTCGGCTCACGAACTCACCTCCGCCCAGGTGACGGCGCTCAAGGCGGAGCTCAAGGCGGCCGAATCCCGAGATGTCAAGCTCACCCAGCGGGTCGAGCCGGCGATCCTCGGCGGGCTCATCGTCAAGGTCGGCTCGCGCATGATCGACAATTCGCTGCGCACCAAGCTGCAGT
>CAYWVA010000331.1:0-3411 GCA_964461545.1 uncultured Rhizobiaceae bacterium
GGTCGACAACGTGCTGTTCGCCGAGCACGGGAAGCCGCTGGTGTTCGGCCGCGACCGGGATCGCGGACTCATCGTGAGGTCCGGCGGCTTCGGCCTGAGCGTCGCGGTGATCGGCAAGGACGGCGTGGCCGAGGACGACATCTTGCGCCACGACGAGACCAACGCCGTGCTGGCCAATGCCCTTGCCACCCTCGGCCCCCCCGATTTCCCGATGGTCATGGGGGTGCTTTACTCAGCGCCCGGCGAAACCTTCGACCACGCCGTCCACGAACAGATCGCCGCTGCCGGAGCCTCGGCGCGCAAAGACGACCCGGTCGACGACATCCTCTCGCTGTTGCACGCCGGCGACACCTGGCAGGTGCTCTGAGGCCTACCGCGTGACGCGGGCAAGGAACTCCACCAGCGCGGCGCGATCCTCAGCCGCAGGGACGCGCTGATCAGGCATGCGGCTGCCGGGCGTATAGGCGTCCGGCCCGACCTCGAACAGTTCCGCCACCGTCTCGGGCGTCCACACGATGTCCATGTCGCGCAGCGCCAGGGAATAGTCGTAGCCTTCCGCCGTGCCGATCCTGCGGCCGAAGATGCCGTGCAGCGTCGGGCCGGCGCGGTTGCCGTCATCGGGGGTGAGGCTGTGACACAGCGCGCAGGAGCGATAGACTTCGGCACCGCGGCTGCCGTCGTCGAAGGAAACTTGCGCCACCACCGCACCGGCGCCGGCGCCAAGCGGCTCCGCACTGGCCACGTCCCAGCGCCGGATGAGCCCGTCGTCGCCCCCGGTGAGGACTTCGGCCCGGGTCAGGGCCAGCGACCAGATCGGCCCCTGTCCCGGCTCGATAGCGTGACGTGGCGCCAGATCGGCAGCCTCCATCACCCACACCTCGCCGTCCACGGACGCCGCGGCAATGGCATTTCCCCCGGCCGCGACTGCCACCAGGGGACGCTCGCTGAGGCTGCGCTCAACGACCAGCCCTTGGCCATCGAAGAGCCGGATCGCCCCGTCGGCGAAGATCACCGCCGCTCTGTCGGCCAGTATGGCCAATCCGTTGGGCGAGGCCGGCAGGCCGATGGCGGCCACGCTTCGCGGCCCCTCCCAGATCACCAGGCGCAGATCGGTGCCGACGCTGGCCAGGCGGCCGTCGGCAAGATAACCGAGCCCCGTCACCATGCCTTGATGGGCCTCGATCACCGTCACATCGCCGGTTTGCAGTGAGAGGAATTGCAGCCGCCCGTCCCAGCCGGCGGCGGCCAACGTTGCCCCGTCCGGCGACAGCGCCAGTCCGGCAATCGGCGCCTGGTGCTCGTGGGTGACCTGTCGCGGCGTGATGGCCTCGGCGGCCCAAAGCGCCACGCGCCCGTCCTGGCCGCCGGTGGCGTAGCCGCCATCGGCGAGGAAGGCCGTCGCCGTGACATTGCCCTCGTGCAGTCGCAGCACCGAGAGCGCCACCGCCCGATCCCGGTCCCAGACAATGGCACGGGTATCGAAGGCCCCGGAGAGCACGAGGGTTTCGCTTGCGGCGAGCGCGCTCACCGGGCCGCCATGGCCCCTCAGATCGGCGGCCTCACTCGGCAGAGGCCCGGTTGCGATCAGGAACAGCGCGCTCAGACATCCAAGAAGGACAGGCAACCGCACGTGCCGCACGACGCCACGAGGCGACGCCGGGGTCAAGGCGCGTCCGTGCCGCATATCAAACGCCGAAAGCCTCAGTAGTCCACGAGATTGTGGCCCGGATCGTCGACTCTCACGCCCTCAGTGCTCGTATAGACATCAGACGACGGGCGTTGAAAGCTCCCATCCAGAATGTAGGCTGCTCCGATGGCGAGGACGAGCGACACCACGACGGCCGACAGAAACGCTTTCATTCCGACAACTCCTTATCGCACTTGGCTGGGAGATCGCAGTCTTGACCGATCTCCGGTTGGATAATCCCTCATTCGAGCTGCTCCTGCAAGCGGCGGGCGATGTCGGTATAGATCTGGCCCACAACGCCGTCGGGGGCCAGCGCCGTGACGGGCCGGCCGAGATCGCAGGCCAGGCGCACCTCCATGGTCAGCGGCACGGCTCCGAGGAACGGAACGGCGAGGCGGCGGGCCTCGGCCTCCGCCCCGCCCTCGCCGAAGATGGCGTGGCGCGCACCGCAATCGGTACAGATGAAATGCGCCATGTTCTCCACGATCCCCAGGATCGCCACGTCGACCTTGCGGAACATGGTGATGCCGCGGCGGGCGTCGATCAGGGACAGATCCTGAGGCGTGGAGACGATGACGGCGCCCGACAGCCGGGTGCCCTGGGCGATGGCCAGCTGGGCGTCGCCGGTGCCGGGGGGCATGTCGACCAGCAGCACGTCGAGTCGGCCCCAATCGACCTCCGCCAGCATCTGGGTGATCGCCGACATCACCATGGGCCCACGCCACACCATGGCGGTTTCTTCGTCGACGAGAACGCCGATCGACATGGCCTTCAGCCCGTAGGCCTGCATCGGCAACAGGCGCCTGTCAGGCCCAACGCGCGGCTGGCCGGTGAGGCCCAGCAGGGTGGGAAGCGAGGGGCCGTAGACGTCGGCATCGAGAATGCCGACCGTCAGGCCGAGGGCGCGCAGACCGAGCGCAAGGTTGACCGCCGTGGTGGACTTGCCGACGCCGCCTTTGCCCGAAGCCACTGCGACGACATGGCCAACGTCGGGCAGGACCGCCGGCTTCTTTTTCCCGGGCGCCGAGGGGCGCGCGTCACGATCAGCGGTGAGCGCAACGAGCGCCTGGCGCACACCCGGTAAGGCCTGCAGAGCCGCTTGGGCTGCGGCGCGAACCGGAGCGAAATCCAATGCTTCTTCCGGCGCAATGGCGATCATCGCCGAAATGAGGCCGTCGCGGGCGCTGAGGCCGGCCAGACGCGACGAGGCGCCGAGGGTTGCGCCGTCCGGCAGGGCCAGAGGCTCCAACGCGGCGCGGGCGGCTTGTATCATGTTCTCATCGGACGCAGGCATGACTTCGACTACCGCTATGCGGGTTCAACCCGGCGCCGCTTGCAGCGCCAATGACACAAAGCAAAACGGCCCGGCCGCTTTTGCGCCACCGGACCGCTGCTGGGTTGCGGGTTAGGCTGTCCCTGGCGCGGGGGCGACCCCCGCGCCAGGGACTCAATTTACGCAGCCGGGGCCGGCGCCTTGTCGGAAGCGGCGGCCGGAACCGGGCTGGGAGCCGGGTCGGCAGTTGCGGCCGGCCTGCGCCCCTTCATCTCCTCGACCCACAGCGCATGGTGCTCCTTGGCCCAGTTCTCGTCGACCTCGCCGGATCCCATGGCGTCGAAGGCGCCTTCCATGCCGAGCGTGCCGATATAGATATGGCCCAGGATGACTGCAACGAGGACGCCCGCCACGATGGCGTGGATGACCTGATAGAGCTGCCAGGTCGCCG
>CAYWVA010000332.1:0-3396 GCA_964461545.1 uncultured Rhizobiaceae bacterium
CGACTTTACATTGCAGCGCCAAGCCGGCGCTCCCTCACCCCTCGTCCCGTCCCGGACTTTTCGTCCGGGCGGCGGATCCGGCGTGCATTGCGGAGCTTGGCTTGGCGCGCTAGCGTGACCGGCATACCCGACCCGCACATGGAGGCTTCATGACCGCCGCGCTGCCCCGCGTCACGTACTCCAATATCGCCGCCGATTTCACGCCGCTGCACGACTGGCTCGACGAGGCTTTGCCGCGGTTTCGCAGCCAGATGCTGGGCCGGGCGTGGCCCAACATCGTGGCCGGCCAGCATAATGTCTCCGGGCGCTCCTACGAAGTGCACTCACCCATCGACCGCGATTTGCTGGTGGCGCGCCTGGTGGCGGGAGACGACAAGGCGGTAAGAGAAGCGGTGGCGGCGGCGCAAAGCGCGTTTCCGGGGTGGTCGAACCGGCCGTGGCAGGAGCGGGTGACGCTCATGCGGGCCTGGGCCGAAGAGATCGACAAACGCAAGTACGATCTCGGCATGGCCGCCCTCTACGAGGTTGGCAAGTCCCGGCTTGAGGCCATTGGTGAGGCCGAGGAAGCGGTCGATCTGGTCGCCTGGTATGCCGACGAGATGGAAAAGAACGAAGGCTTTTCCCGCCAGATGCGCCGCGCCGTGCCGCAGGAAGAGACGGTGTGCCGCTTGCGCCCGGTGGGGGTGTTCGCCGTCATCTCGCCGTTCAATTTTCCCGTGGCGCTGCCGTGCAACATGCTCGGCGCCTGCCTGGTGGCCGGCAACACCGCAGTGTTCAAGCCCTCTCCGGGCGCCGGGCTCACCGGGGCTTTGCTGGTCGAGACTGCCATGGCTGCCGGCCTGCCGCCAGGGGTACTCAATCTCGTTTGCGGCGAGCCGGCCGGGCCGCTTCTGGTGGCGGCCGACGGCGTCGACGGCTTTGCCTTTACCGGCTCGCACGACGTCGGCATGTCGATCTTCCGCAAGGTCGCGAGCGGCCCTTTTGCGCGGCCCGTCATTTGCGAGATGGGCGGCAAGAACCCGACCTATGTCACCGCCAAGGCCGATCTCGACCTGGCAGCCGACGGGCTGGCGCGCTCGGCCTTCGGGCTGCAGGGCGAAAAGTGCTCGGCCTGCTCGGTCGCCTACGTCGAACGCCCGGTCTATGAAGAGTTCCTGACCCGCCTCAAGGACAAGACGAAAGCGCTCAAGGTCGGCAATCCGGAAGACAAGTCGGTGTTCGTTGGGCCGGTGATCGACGAAGAAGCGATTGGGCGCTTCGAGCGCGCTGCCGGCACTGCTCGCCAGGAGGGGCGGGTTGTCTACGGCGGCGAGCGGCTGACGTCGGGCGGCCTCGGCAACGGCTATTTCGTCGCCCCCACCATCGTCGCCGATTTGCCGACCGACCACTGGCTCAACCGTGAAGAGCTGTTTCTGCCGTTGGTGGCGGTCAACGCGGTCGACAGCCTGGAAGAGGGTCTGCGGCGCGGCAACGCGGTCGATTACGGTCTGACGGCCGGCTTCTACAGCCAGGACGAAGCGGAACTGGAAGCGTTTCTGCGCGGCGCCGAAGCCGGGGTGCTCTATGCCAACCGGCGCTCGGGCGCCACGACCGGGGCGTGGCCCGGCTACCAGACGTTTTGCGGCTGGAAGGGCTCGGGCGTCGACTCCAAGGGCGGGCTCGGGCCCTACACCATCCCGCGCTATCTGCGCGAGCAGAGCCTGACCATCATGCACGACCCGGCGACAGGCTCACGGTGAGGGTTTGAGTCGACCACTAGGGAATCCCGGATTATATACTTATCCGCAATCATCATCGTGCCTGAGACTGGCAATTGGTGGATGACAGGGGCCTCACCGGAGTGTGACTATGTCTGATGTCATGATCGTCAATCGCGACAATGTCGACGTCATTTCGCGCGGGCTGCCGCTGCCGCTGCGGCTGGCGTTGCGTTTCACCGCCGGGTTCGAGTGCGGCTGTCTGGAAATCGGTCTTCCCGACGGCCGGCGCTACGCTTTTGTCGGCCGGGAGGAGGGGCCATCGGCGGCCATCGAGATCCGTAATCCGCACTGTGCCTGGCGGGTGCTGGCCAGCGGCGACCTGGGTGCCGCGGAGGGCTATTTGCGCGGTGAATGGGATACCCCGGACCTGTCCCAGCTGTTGTATCTGTTCGTCCGCAACAGCAAACCCGCCAACGAGCTTTTGAGCAGCAACCGCCTCGTGCGCATGTGGCAGCGCTTCGGTCATTGGCGGCGGCGCAATACGCTGCGCCAGGCACGGCGCAACATCCACGCCCATTACGACCTCGGCAATCGCTTCTACGCCGCCTGGCTCGATCCCTCGATGACCTATTCCTCGGCGATCTATGGTCCCGAGGCCGACGATCTGAAGGCCGCCCAGGAGCGGAAGTACCGCACCCTTGCCGAAGGCATCGGCCTGGCGCCAGACCAGCGTGTGCTGGAAGTCGGCTGCGGCTGGGGGGGCTTTGCTGAATTCGTCGCCCGAAGCTATGGAGTGCGCGTCACTGCCTTGACCATCAGCCGTGCGCAGCACGACTATGCCAGCCGGCGGATCTTCGAGGCCGGACTTTCGGAGCGCGTCGAGATCAAGTTCCAGGACTATCGCGAGGCGGTGGGGATGTATGACCGCATCGCCTCCATCGAGATGATCGAGGCTGTCGGCGAAGCCCACTGGCCGCGCTATTTCGCCCAGCTCCGCGACCGCCTCGGCCCCGACGGACGGGTTGGCATCCAGGCGATCACCATACAGAATCGGCTGTTCGCGGAGTACCGGCGCAGCGTGGACTTCATTCGCGGCTATGTCTTCCCCGGCGGCATGCTGCCGGCGCCGCAGGTGCTGGTCGACTTGGGCCGCCGGCACGGGCTCACGCTGGCCGGCGAGAAAGTCTTCGGCCAGGATTATGTCCGCACGCTCAGCGACTGGCGCAGCCGTTTCCGCTCCGCCTGGCCGTCGATCGAACAGATGGGCTTCGACGAGCGCTTCCGGCGCCTGTGGGAATACTATCTCGCCTATTCGGAGGCCGGCTTCCGGTCCGGCATGATCGACGTTCGCCAGATGGTGTTCGTCTGCCAGCGCTGACTCCTTTGGTGAGTGGCGAATGGCGAATGGTGAATGGCGACCTCACGATACTGGCTACTCCTTATTCGCTATTCGCTATTCGCTATTCGCCCATGCCGCATCCGCCGCCCGGACGATGAGTCCGGGACGGGACGAGGGGTGAGGGAGCGCCGGCTTGGCGCTGCACTTATTAAACTCGCGCCTCACCGGCGCTCCCACACGGCGTCTGAGGTCTCCATTCCACACTTTTTCAGCCCCCATTGGGCGCTCCGGTCATAGTGCCGGAGGGGTGGCGGAGGAGACCCCCGGGACGATCGGGTCCGTGTCCCGCCGGGCGAA
>CAYWVA010000333.1:0-3374 GCA_964461545.1 uncultured Rhizobiaceae bacterium
GATAGAACCACTTGATCGAGTAGCGCCGCTCGTCGGGGATCATGCCGCCTTCGCCCGAGCAGGTGGCCGAACCCGCCATGGTGGCGCCGCGGGCGAGAGCGATCTTGGCCTCGTGCGACAGGGCGCCGAAGCTCATGCCGGTGACGTAGACCGGGATGTCGAGCACCATCGGCCGCTTGGCGCGCGGGCCGATCACGGTCGCGGTATCGCATTTTTCCCGGTAGCCCTCGATGACGAAGCGCGTCAGCGTGCCCGGCAGAAACGTCAGGTCGTCCCAATGCGGGATCTTCTTGAACATCGAGAAGCCGCGCATCCGGTAGCGTCCGAGGTCGGACTTGATATGAATGTCGTTGATCACCTCGGGCGTGAAGATGCTCGATTGGCCGAGCAGATAGCGCTGGCTCTCGGCCGGGGCGCGCTGCGTCACAGCGCCCTTGCCATTGCGGCGGGTCGCAACGGACTTCGTCTTGGCCTTGGTGGGCAGCTTTGCCATTGGCTTTCAGTTCCCTGTTGTGGCCGTTTCGCTCGGTGCCGGCCCCACCCCCGGCCCTTCCCCCCCGAGGGGGAGGGTTGGGGTGGGGGTGAGCCCCAGGCGACGAGTTCTCCCGTCATAGCACCAGTTTCTTCTCGCTCGGCTCGAGGTTATCGTAGTTCCACAGCTGCTTGCCGGCGACGATTTTGTGGAAATGGTCAACACCCTGGGGCGGCAGCAGATCGTACATCTTGAGCTTGCGGGTGAGCCATTCCCGGTCGAGATCACCCAACGGCGCCGGCACCGCATCGACGCCGAGATTCTTGATCTCGCCGCCGACATAAATGGTGCCATCATACATGGAATCGCCGAGGTTCTTGCCGGCACTGCCGCAGATGATCATGCGCCCGCGCTGCATCATGAAGCCGGAAAACGCGCCGGTGTCGCCGCCTACCACGATGGTGCCGCCCTTCATGTCGATGCCGGTGCGCGAGCCGACCGAGCCCTTGCACACGAGATCGCCGCCGCGGATGGCGGCGCCGAACTGGGAGCCGGCGTTCTTGTCGATGACGATGGTGCCGGCCATCATGTTCTCGCCGCACGCCCAGCCGACCCGGCCGTGGATGCGCACGTTTGGCCCGTCGATCAGGCCGCAACCGAAATAGCCGAGCGAGCCTTCGAAGATGAGGTTGAGGCGGTTGAGGATGCCGACGCCCAGCGAATGCTTGGCGCCCGGGTTGTGCACCACGATGGTGCCGTAGCCGCGCTTGATCAGATCGCGGATGTGCAGATTGATGTCGCGCGGGCTGAGCGGCGCGGCGTCGAACTCGGCCCGCTTGTTGAAGTCGACGTCAGGGGCATCCGGATATCCAAAGCCGCCTTCGGCCATCTCCGAGATGTCGAAGAAGCGCTGCTGGGTGCGCCCGCGCAGCGCCTCGGTGTGCATGCCAAGCTCATGGCTCACATGCTCCCTGGCCACCGGTTTCACGCCCGCCATACCCGCACCTCCTCGTCATAGGGATCCCATGTGTCGATCTCGTGCGGCACCACGGCGCGGATCGCCACCTCTTCGGACGCCAGCGCCACCAGCGTGTCGCTCTCGTAGAGCACCATCGGCTTGGCGGCCATGGTGTCCTTGGCCATGCCGAGTTCGTCCTTGGTCGCCACCAGATAGGTGAACACGCCGTCGATGTCCTTGATCGACGATTTGAGCGTCTCGGTCAGCGTGGCGCCCTGCTCCAGATTGTAGGCAACGTAGACGGCAAGCAGCTCCGAATCGCACTTCGACATGAAGCGATGGCCGCGGCGCTCGAACTCGCGGCGCATCTGCCAGTAGTTGGTGAGCTGGCCGTTATGGACCACCGCAATGTCGTTATAGGGATAGGCCCAGTAGGGATGGGCGGAACGGATATCGACATCGGATTCGGTCGCCATGCGGGTATGGCCGATGCCGTGGGTGCCGCCGAACCCGTCGAGTTTGTACTGGCCGGCCACACGTGCCGCATCGCCGAGGTCCTTGACCAGTTCCAGCGCGTTGCCCATGGACAGGATCTCGGTGCTGGCAACATCCTCGACATAGTCGGCGAGCGTCTTCATGTCGCCGTCAAAGTGAATGCGGTATCGGAAGGCATAGTCCGTCACATCCTGGCGGTCGATGACGTGGACGCCGAGCGAAGCCAGCCGTTCATCGACCTTGGCCCGCCTTGCCTTGACCTCGTCCTTGATGTCAAAGCCCTTGGCCATGTCCTCCTGCTCGGCGACCTTGAAGCGCATGATGAATTCATTGCGCCCCGGTTCGCCGTACAAGGCATAGCCGGTCGAGTCGGGCCCGCGGTGCTTCAGCGCCTGCAGCATGGCCGTCATCTCCCGGCCGATCTGGCCGGAACCGTCGCGATGGATCAGCCCTGCTATTCCGCACATGGTTGTCTCATCTCCTTTCCAAGGCGACTGGTGAATGGCGAATAGCGAATAGAAGGACGTCCATTCGCCACTCGCCATTCGCTACTCGCATCCTACGGCAGACAGTCGAGATACATCTTCAGATCCCACTCGGTGGCGGTGTGCAAAAAGCGCTCCCATTCGTCGCGCTTGTACTCGTCGTAGAGCCGGTACATGTCGCCCGGCATGGCGGAGCGGATGACCTCGTCCTTCTCCAGCGCGGCGAGCGCATCGCCAAGCGTCATCGGCAGCTTCCTGACCAGCTTGCCGGCCTCCATGGCCTGGTAGATGTTGCGCTCTTCCGGTTCGCCCGGATCGAGGCCCTCGCGGATGCCGTGGTCCATGGCCTTCAGAAGGCCGGCGGCCATCAGATGCGGGTTCACCATGGAATCGACGGCGCGGTACTCAAAGCGCCCCGGTGCGGAGACGCGAAGCCCCGTCGTGCGGTTCTGGAAGCCCCAGTCGGCGAACACCGGCGCCCAGAAGCCGGTGTCCCACAGCCGGCGATAGGAGTTGACGGTCGAGCAGCCGATGGCCGTGAGGCCGCCCAGATGGTTGACGATGCCGCCGATGGCCTTGAGCCCCACCTTGCCGGGAAGCTGCACATCGTCGGTGTCGGGCATAAAGACGTTGTCCCCGCCCGTCCGGTACAAGTAGTTGTACTCCATGCCCGGCAGCTTCTTGGCATCGTTGCCGAGCGCCTTCATCGTGTCCTTGCCATTGGACCACAGCGAAATGTTGTGGTGGCAGCCATTGGCCGACACGCCCATGAACGGCTTGCACATGAAGCAGGCGATGATGCCGAACTCGCGCGCCACCTGGCCGCAGATCTGGCGATAGGTGGTCAGGCGGTCAGCGGTGCGCAGGGCATCGTCGTAGGTAAAGTTGAGCTCGAGCTGGCCCGGCGAGTCCTCGTGATCGCCCTGGATCATGTCGAGGCCCATCTTGCGGCAGTACTCGATGA
>CAYWVA010000334.1:0-3349 GCA_964461545.1 uncultured Rhizobiaceae bacterium
CGCCAGAAGTGGGTCGACACCCTTCCGGATCTGGCCGGCGAATGGGCGGCGCAAACCGACGAGCGCGGCATTCCCGGCTCCGAGTTCCTGGCGGCCTACATGAGCGAACTGCGTGAACGCGGCGAAAAGCCGGCCCGCGCGTGGGATAAAGCCGAGTAGTGTCCGACGGACCGGACGAACAGGCCGGCGCACCTTCTGCGGTGCGTCGGCTTCCCGGTCTTCTGGCGCGGACCTGGGCGTATCTGGTTGACGGCCTCGCCGCTCTGGGAACCGTGATGATCGGCGCGCTCATGGTGATCATCTGCGCCGACATCGTCGCGCGCAACGGACTCGGACAATCGCTGCCCCTGGTATCGGAGCTCGGCGCGCTGGCGCTGGTGATGATCGTCTATCTGCAGCTGGCGACCACTATTCGCCATAACCGCCTGGTGCGGGCCGACATTCTGATTGCCGGGATCGGCATGAGGTTTCCGCGGGTCGGTTTGATGATGGAGGCTTTGTTCAACGTCGTCGGCGCTGTGGTGATCGCGATCCTCGCGTGGTCGACGGTAGGCATTCTCGAACGCGACCTCAGAGCCACCGAGTTCATAGGCGTGACCGGTGTCCTGACCATACCGACCTGGCCGTTCCGGGTGCTGATCCTCGTCGGCGTCACCGTTGCCGCAGTGCAGTTCGTGATTCAGGCCCTGGAGCGTCTGACCCGTCTGGCAACCCGCTACGATGCCCGTCCATGAGCCCACTCGAAATCGGCGTGATCGCCATCGCCGCGCTGTTGATTCTGATCCTGATTGGAATGCACATCGGCGTGGCGATGCTGGCGGTGTCGCTCGTGGCGGTTGCCACCATCCGCAACGAAACCGTGGCCTTTCGCATGGTCGGCGCGGTCGCCAACGATGCGCTGCGCGACTACCTTTTCGCAGTGGTCCCGCTGTTCGTGCTCATGGGATTGTTGGTGACGCAATCGGGCGTCGGCAAGGACACGTTCGACGTATTCGAACGCCTGATGGGGCGCCTTAAGGCCGGTCTTGGCATCGCGACCGTTTTCGCCAACGCCGTCTTCGCCGCCATTACCGGCGTTTCGATTGCATCCGCCACGGTGTTCAGCCGCGTCGCGGTGCCCGAAATGGCGCGTCATGGTTACACGCGCAAGTTCGCCACCGGCGTGGTTGCCGGCAGCTCGGTGCTGGGAATGCTGATCCCGCCATCGCTGCTGATGATCGTCTATGCCGTGCTCGCCGAGGAGTCGGTCGGGCGGATGTTCCTTGCCGGCGTCGGCCCGGGCATTCTGCTCGCACTGGTGTTCTCGACGACGATCGTGTTGCTTGCCTGGCTCCGCCCGTCCTTCGTATTCGGGGATACCGCGGCGGCTGTCTTCACCGGTGGCATTTCGAGCCTTGATGTCATCCGCAAGGCGACACCGGTCCTCGCCCTGGTGGTGCTGGTCCTGGGTGGCCTTTACGGCGGATTCTTCAACCCTACTGAAGCGGGTGCAGCCGGCGCCTTCGGCGCGCTGGTCATCGCCCTCACGCGCCGGTCGCTGTCGCCGTCCAGTTTCTGGCAAATGATGGTCGAGACGGGCAAGATTACCGTATCCGTCCTGTTTCTCATCATGGCGGCCACCTTCTTCAGCCGCATGCTCGCCATGTCCGGCGTGCCGAGAACGCTGGCCGATGTCCTTCTTTCGGGCCCCATCGGCCCCTACGGCTTCCTGCTTTTGTTCCTCGCTCTGGTCATCGTGCTGGGCTTCATCATCGACTCGATTTCGATCATGCTGATCGTGTTGCCCGTAGCCCTTCCCGTCGCACAGGCGGCCGGCTTTGACCTGATCTGGTTCGGGGTGATGACAGTTATCTCGGTCGAAATCGGACTGCTTACTCCGCCCTTCGGACTGTCAGTCTACACCATAAAGACCGCACTCGCCGATCCGGACCTCCGCGTCAGTGAAATCTTCCGCGGGGCGCTGCCCTTCGTCGGGGCCATGCTGGTGACGCTGGCGATCCTCGTCGCCTTTCCCGGGATCGCGACCTGGCTGGCAAGACTTTGAGATGGAGGATGAATGATACGGCTTTTCGGCCTCTGCGGCAGCCTGCGCGCCGCGTCCTCCTCCGCAGCGCTGTTGAGAACCCTCGCAAGCCGGCTTGACGGCCGCGCGAGGATCAAGATCGGCGAAGTCGGCAACCTGCCGCACTACAACGCCGACAGCGATGGCGGCCCCGGCGTTGCGGCTCTGATCCAGGCGATTTCGGAGGCCGACGGACTCCTGTTCGTAACGCCCGAATACAACTACTCGGTGCCCGGCGTGCTGAAGAATGCCATCGACTGGGCATCGCGGCCGGCCTATCAGTCTGTATTCAGGGGCAAGCCCACTTTCGTCATCTCGGTCTCTGGAGGTGCGCTCGGCGGCGTGCGCGCGCAAGCGCACCTGAAATACATCCTCAACGGCATGCTGGCCGAGGTGTTTACCGCCCAGGAGATCGTCGTGCCGCATGCCAACGCGAAGGTCGTAAACGGCGTTTTCACCGACGAACCGACCCTGGACTTCGCCCTTGCGAGCCTCGGTGCATTCGTTGAACGGATCGGCCGGGACAAGACCTGACCGGAGATGGGGACCGATCCTCGGGGGCAGCCGCCCTGCCTGTTGGACCGGTTGCTTCCTTTGCCGCCATGCCCTTACCATTCGGCCACCATCCCCGGGTGCCGCGTAGCCGGAGAAATACTCGAAAGTTCCGGTCTGGCTTGCGATCATCCCAGCAAGGAGAGCCGATGACCATCCGTAATCTGGAGCGGGCTTTTCAGGCCCGCTCGGTCGCCCTCATCGGCGCCACGCCGCGCCCCGGCTCGGTTGGCTCCAAGGTGCTGAGCAACCTGAAGAGCGCCGGCTTCGAAGGTCCGATCTGGCCGGTAAACCCGCGCCACGACAGCATCGACGGGTTGCGCTGCTATGCCAGCATCGCCGATCTGCCCGAGCCTCCCGACCTGGCAGTGGTCGTCACACCGCCTGCAACGGTGCCGTCCCTGATCGGCGAGCTTGGAGCCAAGGGCACGCGCGCCGCTCTCGTGCTGACCGCCGGCATCACTGAGGAGAGCGGGCTGCGCCAGGCGATGCTGAACGCCGCGCAACCCTGGTGCCTTCGCATCATTGGCCCCAACAGCTTCGGTTTTTTTGCACCATTGCTCGGCCTCAACGCCAGCTTTGCCCATCTAACGCCGCAACCGGGTCATCTCGCCTTCCTGTCGCAATCGGGGGCGCTGGCATCGGCCGTTCTCGACTGGAGTGCGGAACGCCAGATCGGGTTTTCAACTGTGGTCTCGCTCGGCGACATGGCAGACGTCGATGTCGGCGACCTGC
>CAYWVA010000335.1:0-3340 GCA_964461545.1 uncultured Rhizobiaceae bacterium
CCCGCCTCGGCCAACTCCATGGCGAGATGCCGGCTCGTGGCACAGTCGGCGCCCACGATCGCCGAGCCCCCGAGGCGGCTGCGGGCCGCCTCATAGCCAGCCCGATCAGAGACCTCGACGCCGTCGACGCCAAGGCGCTGGGCAAGATCTGCAGGCCCCGCCAGGACGACGGCCACACCGCGGTCCTGGGCGAGGGATTTGAGCGCCTCAAGCATCTTGATCGTCCTTTCCTCGTCCTCGTCATGGCGCACCAGCAGCGCCGCCACGTCGCCCGCCTCCAGACCGGCGACAAGGCAGGCGGCCGCCGATTCGGGCTCGTTTGCGTCCGGCACGAGAAGATAAAGTCGGCACCTCGGCACAGTCTTGGCAGGCGGCTGCGATGAGCGCTGCACTGCTGAGACGTTCATGCGGCCTTTTCGAGGCCGTCGTTCCATTGCCCAAGCGTGGCGAGGCTGTTCATGTGGGCGCGGTGCGCAAAGGCCGATTGTGCCGCCTTCACGTTGTCCGCCTTTCCTGCCCACGCCTTCAGCGCCGGCGCCTGCAGGGCCCGGCCATAGGAGAAGGTCAAGCGCCACGGATGCGGTCCCGCCTGGTTCATGAGGGACAGATGTCTGGTCGCCTGCTCATCCGACTGGCCGCCCGACAGGAAAGCGATTCCGGGGACGGCGGCCGGGACGGTCGCCTTGAGGCAGCGGATGGTCATCTCGGCCACCTGTTCGGGCGAAGCCTGGTTTGGTGCATTCTTGCCCGAAATGACCATGTTGGGCTTGAGCACCATGCCCTCGAGCCGCACTCGTGCCGAGAACAACTCGTCGAATACGCCATTGAGCACGTGCTCGGTCACGTCGTAGCAGCGCTCGATGTCATGGCTGGCGACCGGGCCATCCATCAACACCTCCGGCTCGACGATCGGCACGACGTTTTCCTCCTGGCACAGCGCCGCGTAACGTGCCAGCGCATGGGCATTGGCTTTGATGCAGGCCCAGGTCGGGGTGTGATCGGCGATATCGATGACGGCCCGCCACTTGGCGAAGCGGGCGCCCATCCCATGGTACTCCTTGAGCCGCTGGCGCAGGCCGTCGAGACCCTCGGTCACCTTCTCGCCGGGATGAAACGCCATTTCCTTGGCGCCATTATCCACCTTGATGCCGGGGATCGACCCGGCGGCGCGGATCAGATCGACCAGCGGCCTGCCGTCCAGCGCCGTCTGGCGGATGGTCTCGTCATAGAGGATGACGCCGGAAATATACTTGCGCATGGCGTCGGCCGCCGAGAACAGCATCTCGCGATAGTCGCGCCGGGTGACAGGCGTCGAATCGGTGCTGATCGAATCGAACCGCTTCTTGATCGTGCCGGTGCTCTCGTCGGCTGCCAGAATGCCCTTACCTTCGGCCGTCATGGCCTGTGCAATATCTTCAAGTCGCTCGCTCATCGCTCCACCTCATTCCTGCCTACAGGCTCTTGGTTTTCCAAGACCTTCACTCCCGGCAACGGCTTGCCTTCGAGCCATTCCAGGAACGCGCCGCCGGCGGCCGAAACATAAGAGAACTGGTCGGCCACGCCGGCGTGATTGAGGGCTGCCACGGTGTCGCCGCCACCGGCCACCGACATGAGCCGGCCCTCGCCGGTGAGCTTGGCGGCGTGGCGCGCCGCCAGCACCGTGCCGCGGTCGAACGGTTCGATCTCGAAGGCGCCAAGCGGGCCGTTCCAGATGAGCGTCGCAGCACCGTCGAAGGCCGCGTTCACGTTAGCGACCGTGGCAGGCCCGATGTCGAGGATCATATCGTCCTCGCCCACCTCCGTCACCTCCACCGTGCGGCTTGACGCGCCCGGCTTCAATTCGCCGGCCACGACCGCATCGACCGGCAGGATGATCCGGCGGCCGGCCGCCCGCGCCTCGTCAAGAATTTCGCGTGCCGACTCGACCCGGTCGGCCTCGATGAGCGAACGGCCGACCCTATGCCCTTGGGCCTTGAGCAGGGTGTTTGCCATGGCTCCGCCGATCACCAGCACGTCGGCAAGCCTGGTAAACGTGCCGAGCAGGTCGATCTTGGTCGAGATCTTGGCCCCCCCGATCACCGCCACCAGCGGCCTGGCGGGGTGTTCGAGGGCGGCCTGGAGCGCTGTGAGCTCGGCTTGCATCGCCCGGCCGGCGGCCGACGGCAGGAAGTGGGCGATTCCCTCGGTCGAGGCGTGCGCCCGGTGGGCGGCCGAAAACGCGTCGTTGACAAAGACGTCACCGAGGCTTGCAAGCTGGCGGGCAAAGCTTTCCTCGTTGCTCTCCTCGCCGGAGTGAAAACGGGTGTTCTCGAGCACCACGATATCGCCGGGCATGCAGCTGTCCGCCGCCCGGGCGGCGGCGCCATCGCTCCAGTCGGTAAAGGCAAATCTGACCTCGCGGCCGAGGGCTTCGGCCAGCGCCGGCACCACCGGCTCGAGCGACATCTCGCGCACCACCTTGCCCTTGGGCCGACCGAAATGGGAAAGGACAAGGATCGCCGCGCCCTGATCGATCAGCTTGCGCAAGGTCGGCAAGATGCGCTCGATGCGCGTGGCGTCGCCGACCTTGCCGCCTTCCATCGGGACATTGAGATCTGCCCGCAGCACGACCCGCTTGCCGGCCACCGTCAGATCATCGAGGGTGCGCAGCTTGCCCAATCGCGCCTCCTGACGCCGCCTGTGACGCCTACAAGTCCGAAAGCTTCAGCTTGGCGGCGGTGACTGCCGCATCGGCGGTGATGCCGAAGTGGCGATAGACATCCTCGTGCGGGGCGCTGGCCCCAAATCCGGACATGCCGATGAAGGTCCCCTGCCGTCCGATGAAGGGCTCCCAGCCCATTCGCACCCCGGCCTCGATGGCGATTCGGACCGGCTCATCGCCCAGCACCGAGGCCTGATAGTCTTCGCCTTGGGCGAAGAACAGCTCCATCGATGGCACCGAGACGACACGCACCGCGTGGCCCTCCAACTCCAGCACCGACTTGGCGGCAAGGGCGATCTGAACCTCCGAGCCGGAGGCAAACATCACCACCGCGGGCTGTCCGTTTTCGGGGCTGGCGATCTCATAGGCGCCGCGGGCACACAAGTTTTCCTTGTAGTACCGGGTTCTGATTGCCGGCACCTTCTGACGGGTGAGGGCGAGGACGCTCGGCGTGTGGCGCGACTCGAGCGCCAGCTGCCAGCATTCAACGGTCTCCACCGAATCGGCCGGCCGCATCACGGTGAGATTGGGGATGGCCCTCAGCGCAGCGAGCTGTTCGACCGGCTGGTGAGTGGGTCCGTCTTCGCCCAGGCCGATGGAATCGTGCGTCATCACGAACACGACCCGCACCCCCATGAG
>CAYWVA010000336.1:0-3334 GCA_964461545.1 uncultured Rhizobiaceae bacterium
TCCGAGGCGCGGCGCGCCAGCCGACATCCTGAGCGCTTCGGCAAGGGCGAGCCCGGCGGAATTCTCGCCACCGAAAGCGCCAACAACGCCACCGTCGGCGGCGGATTTATCCCTACGCTGGTGCTCGGCATCCCGGGCACCCCGCCCGATGCGGTCATCCTCGGTGCTCTGCTGGTGCAGGGGATCCGGGTTGGCCCTGAGCTTTTTACCCAGCACGGCGGAATCGTTTACGTGTTCATGGTCGGGCTTCTTATCGCCACCGTCCTGATGCTGCCTACAGGACTGTTGATCGGCCGTTACGCCTATCGCTTCATCGTCGATACGCCCAAAGCGATGCTGGTGCCGCTGATCTGCTTCATGACCGTGCTAGGCAGCTTCGCCATCCATGCCAATCCCAACGACGTTCTGGTCATGGTGGTGATGGGAATTGTCGGCTGGCTGTTGAGCCTCGGCGGCTATTCCGCCTCGCCGATCGTGCTCGGCCTGATTCTGGGCCAGATCGCCGAGCAGGGCTTCATGCGCGCCTACATGATCGGCACGGCGCGAGGCGATTTCCTCGGCCAGCTTATCATCAACCGGCCGATCAGCTGGGCGATCGTCGCCTTGATCGTCATCACCCTTTTCGTCCCCCTGATCCGGCAGCTTCTTGGCGCCAAACGGCCCGCCCCCGGAGGTGTCGAATGAGCGAGCGCATGCCTGATCCCGATCTGGTTTCGGAAGCCCAGGGACCGGACTGGGCCGGCGCCGTGGGCGCGATCCTGTTCGCCATCATCGGCGCTTACGTGCTGTGGGCGAGCCTCGCCATGTCGCAGCACGCCGCCGCCTTCCCGCGCACCGTCGGGGCGATCCTGCTGGGACTGTCGCTCATCCAGTTCTTGCGCTCGGCGACTGGACGCAGCTCGACGGTCCTGGAAGAGGGGGTGTCCCTGGCGGCCCAGAAGGAGGGGCTCGGCCGGCGCCTCACCCTCATCGCCACCATGATCGCCTGGGCGATCCTGTTCCCCGTCATCGGGTTCGTCGTGACGAGCTTCGTGGCCGCGCTGATTCTGACGGCAACAGCTCAGTTCGGGCGACCGAGCCCTACCCGGGTCACGATCTATCTGATCTGCATTACCTTCATGGTGGCCGGATTTTATCTGTTGATGGTGCGCGTCCTTCATATTCCGCTGCCCCGCTCGCTCCTGTTCTGAGGTGTTGACGGTATCGCCATCATGCCCGACATCGTGATCTCGGAATTCATGGACGAAGATGCGGTCAGGTCGCTCTCCCGGCTCTACGATACCCTCTACGATCCTGAACTGGCGTCAAATCCTCTAGCCCTGTCCGATCGGCTTGCCGGGGGGCGGGCGCTCATTGTGCGAAACCGGACGCAGGTGACCGAGGACCTGCTCTCGGCGGCGGATGCTCTGCGCGTGGTAGGCCGGCTCGGCGTCGGGTTGGACAACATTGCCCTCGATGCTTGCCGGGCGCGGGGGATCGCCGTCATACCGGCCACCGGCGCCAATGACGACTCGGTGGCTGAATACGTCATAGCGGGAGCGCTGCTGCTGCGCCGCGGCACCTACTTCGCCACCGCCGAGGTCGTGGCAGGAGGCTGGCCGCGCAATCGCATGGTGGGCCGCGAGCTTCTCGGCGCCACTCTGGGCCTCGTCGGCTTCGGCTCCATCGCCCGGGCGACCGCCCGGCGTGCCGGCGCGCTTGGCATGGAGATGATCGCCCACGACCCGTTCATCAACGATGACGATCCCGCATGGACGCAATGTCAGGTCGCGCCAAGAGGCCTCGAGGCGCTTCTCGAGGACGCCGACGTGGTCAGCCTGCACGTGCCGCTCACCGATGCCACACGTAATTTGATCGACAGTGCCGCGCTCAGCCGCATGAAGCCAGACGCAGTGCTGATCAACGCCGCCCGCGGCGGGGTGGTCAACGAGTCGGCGCTGGCCGATGCTTTGCGGTCCAGACGGATCGCTGCAGCCATCCTCGACGTCTTCGAGATCGAGCCGTTGCCGGGTGGCGGACCGCTCTGCAATGTGCCCAACCTCATCCTGACGCCGCATATCGCCGGCGTCACGCAGGAGAGCAACGTCCGCGTCAGTCGCATGATCGCCGACAAGGTTATCGAGACATTGAGAGCCCTGCCATGAGCGAGGTCGTGTGGAGTGTCGAGGAAGCCCGCCAACACGTCGGCGCCGCGATCGCGGCGTGCCGCACCAGCTTGAAGAACGCCGAAGCCGTCGCCGCAGCCCTGGTGCGGGCCGAACTCGACGGCATTCCAAGCCACGGCCTATCGCGGGTACCCGCCAATGCGGCGCAGGCGCGTGCCGGCAAGGTGGACGGCTATGCCGTGCCTCGGGTCACGCGGCCCATGCCTGGCACCGTCCTGGTCGATGCGGCCACCGGCTTTGCTTATCCGGCGCTGCGTGCCGGGCTGCCGGTGCTCGTCGCAGCGTCGCGCCAGCAGGGCATGGCCGGCGCGGCCATCGCCAACTCGCATCACGCCGGCGTTCTCGGCCATGTGGTGGAGGATTTGGCATTGCACGGTCTGATCGCCATGGCGGTATCCAATACTCCGGCGGGAATTGCCCCATGGGGCGGACGGCGAGGGCTGTTCGGCACCAATCCAATCGCTTTCGCCACGCCGCTCCTCGACCGTGCGCCGCTGGTCATCGATTTGTCGCTGAGCCGGGTGGCGCGCGGCAAGATCATGCTGGCCGCCGCCAGCGGCACCGCCATTCCCGAGGGCTGGGCATTCGATGCCGATGGTGAGCCGACAACCGATGCCAAGGCGGCAGTGGCCGGCACAATGGCCCCGATGGGCGATGCTAAGGGAGCCCAGCTGGTGCTCATGGTCGAACTTCTGGCCACCATGCTGACCGGCGCCAACTTCGCCTATCAGGCGTCGAGCATGTTCGACGACAAGGGTGGGCCTCCGCGGCTCGGGCAATTCATCCTTGCCATCGCCCCGGATGCCTTCGGCAACCGGGGCGCTCTTGAGCATGCCACGCAACTGGTCGCTGAGATAGAGAGCCAGGATGGGGTCCGGCTGCCTGGAAGCCGCCGGCTCGCCGAGCGCCAACGGATCGGCCGTGAGGGCATACGGCTCGATGGTTCACTGGCGTCTTCCATCCTCACTTTAGCCGGTCAGTCGGCTGGGGCATGACGACGCTGGCGGCCAGATCCGTCGGTTGATGAGGCGGCAAACTCAGCCCTTCGCGCCAGCCGGCTACTGCGGTAGCGGCACGCTCTCCTGTCCTTGCTGGCCAGGCCTTCGGCGCTGTCGCTGCTCCTGGATGCGCGGTTGTAGTTGCTGCTGGATGCGCGGCTGTAGTTGCTC
>CAYWVA010000337.1:0-3315 GCA_964461545.1 uncultured Rhizobiaceae bacterium
ACCACCCAGGTCGAGGTGCTGGCGGCGATCCGCAACATCGTCGAGCAGTTCAACACCGCAGCCCTCTACATCACTCACGACTTGGCGGTGGTGGCTCAGATGGCGCACCGCATCATGGTGTTGCGCTATGGCAAGCTGGTCGAGGAGGCGCCGACCCGCGAGATGCTGTCGGCGCCCAAGCAGGACTACACCAAGACGCTGTGGGCGGTGCGCGAGCTTGAGAAGCCCGAAGAGCCGGGAGAAGACATCATCGTCCAGATCAAGGACGTCGACGCCGCCTATGGCAACACGGTGAAGGTGCTCGAGGACGTGACCATCGACGTACCGCGCGGCCGCACCGTGGCGGTGGTGGGCGAATCGGGGTCCGGCAAGTCGACGCTGGCGCGCGTCATCACCGGGCTGCTGCCGCCCCTCAAAGGCCGGATCATGTTCAACGGCGAGGCCCTGCCGCCGGCGCTCCATGATCGTGATCGGGAGTCGCTGCGCCGCATCCAGATGATCTACCAGATGCCCGATACCGCGCTTAATCCCCGCCATACGGTGCGCGACGTCATCGGCAGGCCGCTGGAGTTCTATCTCGGGCTCAAGGGCAAGGCCCAGGACCGCCGCATCGGCGAGCTGCTGGACCTGATCGAACTCGACGAGAGCTTCATCGATCGGCTGCCCAGCGAATTGTCCGGCGGCCAGAAGCAGCGGATCTGCATCGCCCGCGCCCTTGCCGCCGACCCGGAGCTGATCATTTGCGACGAAGTGACCTCGGCGCTCGACCAGATCGTCCAGGAGGGCATCTTGAAGCTGCTCTTGCGTCTACAGAAGGAGCTCAATGTCACGTATATCTTCATCACCCACGATATCGCCACGGTGCGGGCGATCTCTGACCAGATCGTGGTGATGCACCGGGGACGTGTGGTCGAGCAGGGGCCGAAATCGCAGGTCCTGAACCCGCCGCATCCGGCCTATACCCAGCTCCTGCTGTCCTCGGTCCCGCAGATGGACCCCGACTGGCTCGATCATTTTCTGCAACAGCGCGATGCGACAGGCGGGATGAAGGCGGCCGGCAACTAGGGATTGTAGAGTCCGGGGATTGGCCGCAAGCAGCTGTAGCAATTCTGCAACACAAAGGAATAACTTTCAAGCTGGTGGCTAGTTACCATTGCCGAGCCCTGCAGATCCACTATGTTGTGGGCAACGGGGTCTAAGAGCGGGAGTTAAACGCATGAACAAATCTGTCCTGGCTGCAGCTGCCGCGCTGGCGATAGCGGGCGGCGCGATGACAATTCCGGCCTCGGCGGCCGATCTCGACTTCCTGCCGCCGCCGCCTATGCCTGCGCCATTGGCGCCAACCTGGACCGGCTTCTACATCGGCGGCCATGTCGGCTATGGCGAGGCCAAGGTCAACACCCGCACTGATGCGGATATTTTCTTGGACGGCGGCGCGTTGGACGACTTCGGTTTTTTCAGTAGCACCTTGAAGCCAAACGGGCTCGTCGGCGGTGCGCAGGCCGGGTACAACTGGCAGGCCGGCTCCCTGGTGTTCGGCATCGAGGGCGATATCAGCTTCACCGACTGGAGCAAGAGCACGACCGTATTCGATACCGATGCCGGCGACTTGGGCGGCCCCGACCTCGACAGCTTTGCTTTCGGCAGGGTATCGGCCGACGTCGATTTCCTGGCCTCGGTCCGCGGCCGACTGGGCTTTGCCTTCGACAACCTGATGATCTATGGCACCGGCGGCGTGGCGTGGGCTGACGCCAAGGCGCGGGCTCGCGTGGTCGCATACGACTTCGGCACCGATGCCGAGGGCATCTTGTCGGGGAGTAAAAGCCTGAATGACTTCGGCTTTGTCGTGGGCGGTGGTGCCGCTTGGATGGTCATCCCCCAGACCTTCAGCCTGGGCGTGGAGGGGCTGTTCTATTTCTTTGACAAGCAGAAGACTCTGATCGACGCAACGCATGTATTTGTTGGCGGCGATTTTGCGGACGCTCGCGTTACGGCCAAGCTCGAAGACGCCTGGGTCGTCCGGTTGCGCGGCGACTTCCACTTCTAGCACTCGGCTCACCAGACGTTTGACAGTGAGGCTGCCCCTGGCAGCCTCACTGATCTTTTCTGCGCCCGTCCCATCCGGCAGAATGGCTTGAGTCGGAGGTCACGCACATGAACCGGATCGATCTCAACGGCCAGGTCGCTGCCGTAACCGGTGCAGCCCAGGGCATTGGCTTGGCCATCGCCCGTCGCCTTGCCGAGTCGGGTGCCCACGTGGCGATCTGGGATATCGACGAGGCCCTGGTCGAGACCACAGCTTCAAGCCTGACCCCGCCGGCGCTCCCGGTGCGGATGGACATCACCAGGCCCGAGGAGGCTGAAACTGCCCTCGCCGAGACCGAGGCGCGACTGGGGCCGATCACCATTCTGGTGAACAGTGCCGGCGTTGCCGGCCAGAACACTACCGTGGAGGCCTATCCGGTCGACGAGTGGCGTCGGGTGATCGACATCAATTTGAATGGCACGTTCTATGCCAACCGCGCCGTCATCGCCGGCATGAAGGCGCGCAATTACGGCCGCATCGTCAACATTGCCTCGGTCGCCGGCAAGGAGGGCAACCCGAACGCGGCCGCCTATTCGGCCTCCAAGGCCGGGGTCATCGCGCTGACCAAATCGCTCGGCAAGGAACTGGCCGGCTATGACATCGCCGTCAACTGCATCACCCCGGCTGCGGCACGCACCCGCATTTTCGAGCAGATGACCGAAGAGCACATCCAATACATGCTGTCCAAGATCCCCCGCGGCCGCTTCGTCTCGGTGGACGAGATCGCCGCCATGGTGGCGTGGATGGTGTCGCGGGAGAACTCTTTCACCACCGGCGCCGTTTTCGATCTGTCTGGCGGCCGCGCCACCTACTAAGTTCCGGCCCGGGCGCCGTCCATCGGGATTGAAAGGGTTCTGGCAATGGCTGAACGCTATGACGTGTTGGCAATCAGCGGCAGTTTGCGGTCCGGCTCATACAACACCGCACTGCTCAGGGCCGTGGAGGCCATGGCTCCCGAGGCGCTTCGCCTGGAGATCATCACGCCGCGCGGGGTGCCGCTCTATGACGGCGACGAGGAAGATGAGCACGGCATCCCGGCCGTCGTGGAGGAACTGAAGGAGCGGATTCGCACCGCCGACGGCCTCATTTTTGCGACCCCCGAGTACAACTTCTCCATCCCCGGGGTGCTCAAGAACATGGTCGACTGGCTGTCGCGCGGGCCGAACCAGCCGTTCAACGGCAAGCATATCGGCATCGTGGGCGCCTCCACCAGCCCCGTCGGCACGGCG
>CAYWVA010000338.1:0-3313 GCA_964461545.1 uncultured Rhizobiaceae bacterium
AGGGCGAACTCGGCCAGCCGGTCAACGTCGTCAACCGCACCGGCGGCTCGGGCGTCGTTGGCCATTCGGCGATCGCCGAAGCCGATCCCGACGGCTACACGCTGGGTCTCGCCACCGTGGAGATCGGCATGATGCACTGGCAGGGCCTCACAGACCTCACCTGGGAGAGCTACACGCCGATCGCCCTGGTGAATGAGGACCCGGCGGGCGTCCAGGTGGCGGCCGATGCCCCCTATGAGACGCTCGACGATCTGCTGGAGGACATCCGGGCGCGGCCCGGCCAGCTTCTGGCCTCCGGCACCGGCCAGGGCGGCATCTGGCATCTGGCGATCGCCGGCATGCTGAGCGATCTCGGCATCGATGCCGCCAGCGTACCGTGGGTGCCGAGCGAAGGTGCCGCACCGGGACTGCAGGACCTCGTTGCCGGCGGCGTCCATATCGTCCCGTGTTCGATGCCCGAAGCGCGCGCCCTGATCGCCGCCGGCCGCGTCAAGTCGCTGGCCATCATGGCGGACACCCGCGCCGACCTCTTCCCCGACGTGCCGACGCTAAAGGAGGCGGTCGGCTCGGACTGGACGATTGGCGCCTGGCGCGGCATCGTCGGGCCGGCGGGCCTTCCCGATGACGTCGTGCAGAGGCTTACCGCGGCGCTCGAGACCGTCTACAACTCGGATCAATATCGCGAGTTCATGGCGGCACAGGGCTACGGCACGCGTTGGGCCTCAGGCCAGGAGTTCGCCGAGTTCATGGATCAGAGCAACCAGAACCTCGGCGAGGTGATGCGCGCCGTCGGCATCGCGCAGTAGCGGGCGCCGGACAGCCTCTCTTTTGTCGTCCCCCGGCGACCCGCAAGGCGACACCGGGGGACCCGGTCATCACCTGCGACCCAGCGAGCCCCATGCGCTTCAGCGACACCATGCTCGGCGGGATGCTGCTCGCCTTCGCCTTGGCCCTGGCCGGATATTCCTGGACCTTTCCGGCAATCCCCGGCCAGCATTATGGCGCAGCGACCTTCCCCATGGTGATCGCTATCGGCTTTGCCGGATGCGGCATCGCGCTGGCGGTGCGCGGCCTCAGGGCGGGCGGCGAACCGCTGGTGGCACGCACCGAATGGACCCGGCGACCTGGCGCTCTCCCGGCGGTGCTGACCACCGTCGCTCTGGTGCTGGTCTATATCGTGTTCGCCCGCCGCATCGGCTTCATCCCCATGATGGCGGCGCTGTTGATCGTCATGTTGTGGATGTTGCGCGTGGCGTGGTGGCAGGCAATTCTGATTGCCGTCGTCGCCACACTGATCATTGATTTTGTCTTCCGCAGCGTTCTCCTGGTGCCGCTGCCGCTTGGCATCATGCCGCGGCCGCCCTGGTAATGCACATGTCGGTCGGGGCCTGAGAGCATGGACGCCTTGCAGCAAGCCTTCAGCCTGGTGGCGCAGTGGCAGGTGATGGCGACAGTAGTTGCCGCGGCGCTGTTCGGCCTGCTGGTCGGCGCCATCCCCGGGCTCACGGCGACCATGGCGATCGCCTTGCTGGTGCCGCTCACCTTCTTCATGGACCCGGTTCCGGCCATCGGCGCCATGGTCACCTGCGCGGCGATGGCCATCTTCGCCGGCGACATCCCCGGCACGCTGTTGCGCATCCCCGGCACGCCCGCCTCGGCGGCCTATACCGAGGAAGCCTATGCCATGACCCGGCAGGGCCGCGCCGAGGTGGCGCTGAGCGCCAACCTGCTCTACTCCGCACTCGGGGGCCTGTTCGGCACCGTCGTGCTCATCTTCGCAGCGCCCACCCTTGCCGAAGTGGCGCTCAGATTCTCCACCACCGAGTATTTCTGGATGGCGCTGCTGGGCTTGACCTGTGCGGTGTTCATCGGTGCGTCCTCGCCGCTCAAGGGCCTCGTCAGCCTGTTCATTGGCCTGTTCGTGGCGACTATCGGCCTCAACAATCCGGCCGGAGTGCCGCGCTTCACCTTCGGCTACACCGAGCTTCTCGCCGGCATCGACTTCATCCCGGCGATGATCGGGCTGTTCGCAGTCTCCGAGATCCTCAAGACCGTCGCCGCCGGCGCGCCGCGCTGGGAGGTCGTGGAGGAGAAGCTGGGCAACATCTTCCGGCGCTGGGGCGAATTCTTGCGCACCTATTGGCGCCAGCAGATCCGCGGCAATCTGCTGGGCACCACCATCGGCGCGCTGCCCGGCGCCGGTGCCGACATTGCCGCCTGGGTGGCCTACGCCACCAGCCGCAGATTCTCCCGCACCCCTGAGACCTTCGGCAAGGGCAATCTGGAGGGCATCGTGGAGAGCACCTCGGCCAACAACGCCTCGCTCGCCAGCGCCTGGATTCCGGCCCTGGTGTTCGGCATTCCCGGCGACACCATCACCGCCATCGTCATCGGCGTGCTCTACATCAAGGGCCTCAATCCCGGGCCGACGCTGTTTTTGTTCAACCCGCAGGCGATCTACGCCGTTTTTCTGGTCTTCATCCTGGCCAACCTCTTGCTCATCCCCTTCGGATGGGTCGCCATCAAGCTGGCCAAGCGCCTGCTCCAGGCGCCGCGCAACATCCTGATGCCGGTCATCCTGGGCTTCTGCATCGTCGGCGCCTTCGCCTCGAACAATGCCGCCTATGGCATTATCATCATGCTGGTCTTCGGGGTGCTGGGCTTCATCATGGAGGAAAACGACATCCCCATCGCCCCATGCATCCTCGGCATCGTCATCGGGCCGATCGTTGAGAAGAACTTCGTCACCACCATGATCAAGGCGCAAGGCTGGCTGCCGGCGTTCTTCGACCGGCCGATCGCCGCCGGGCTGGGCATCGTGGTGATCGCGATCTGGAGCCTGTCGCTGTACAACTGGGTGCGGCGCCGGAAAGCCGGCCTGAGGGTTTGAGACCATCTCCCCCCGCCCGGTTGCCGGGAGGCCCGGTCAATTCCCGGATCAAGTCAGGGAAGGCTATGACAGTCCACGGGCACTGCCGTAAAAGACCTGCATGGAGACCGGCGCAATGAGGGCAACATCGACGGCTTCGGGCGAGCCCGGGGCGGACCGGGCAACGCCGATGATGGCCCAGTACCACAAGATCAAGGCCGCCCATCCCGACTGCCTGCTGTTCTACCGCATGGGTGATTTCTATGAGCTGTTCTTCGCCGACGCCGAGATCGCCTCACGCGCCCTGGGGATTGCGCTCACCAAGCGCGGCAAGCACTTGGGCGCCGACATCGCCATGTGCGGCGTGCCGGTGCATGCCGCAGACGAGTATCTGGAGCGGCTGATCCGCTGCGGCCACCGGGTGGCGGTGTGCGAGCAGATGGA
>CAYWVA010000339.1:0-3313 GCA_964461545.1 uncultured Rhizobiaceae bacterium
GACGATGACGCCGCGCACCCCCTCTGGCGTTCCCGCCGCCAGCCCCACCAGGGCAAAGCCGACATGACCGATCGACGAATAGGCCATCAGGCGCTTGATATTGCTCTGGCCGATAGCGGCGAAGGCGCCAAGCCCCATGGAGGCGATGGAGATGAACACCACGATCTGCTGCCAGTCGGCGGTGATGGCCGGGAACGGCGAGATGACGGCCCGGATGAACACCGCCATGGCGGCCATTTTGGGGGCTGCGGCAAAGAACGCCGTGACCGGCGTGGGCGCGCCTTCATAGACATCGGGCGTCCACATGTGAAACGGCACGGCGCTGACTTTGAAGGCGAGCCCCGCCATGAAGAATACCAGTCCGAAAATGAGCCCGAGATGGGCTCCCATTTCGCCCACCTGCATGGCGATACCGGCGAAATTGGTCGAGCCGGTGAAGCCGTAGATCAGCGACATGCCATAGAGCAGCATGCCCGACGACAGCGCGCCCAGGACGAAGTATTTGAGTCCCGCCTCGGACGAGCGCGTGGAGTCGCGGTCGATGGCCGCCATCACATAGAGCGCCAGAGATTGCAGCTCGAGCCCGACATAAAGCGCAATCAGGTCGTTGGCCGAGACCATCATCAGCATGCCGAGGGTGGCCAGCAGAATGAGCACCGGATACTCGAATCGCGCGATGCGCTCTGCCTTCATGAAGTGCATTGAAAGGATCACCGCGGCGGCCGATCCCAACAGCACCAGCACCTTCATCAGCCGGGCGAAGCTGTCGACCACGAAGGCGCCGTGAAAGGCAAGCTCGCGGCCTTCGCCGCCGAACATGACGAGGCCGGCGGCGAACGCCAGCACGATCAGGCTCGCCGAGTTGATGACATCGGTTGCGTCGCGCCGGCTGAACACGCCGAACATGAGCAGAGCCATGGACGCCAGCGCCAACCAGATCTCCGGCAGGGCGATCACGACGTCGAAGGAGATGTTCGTCTCGGTCATGACTGCGCCATTGTCACTGGAGTTGCGCCGCGGTGAGGGAGGACGCCGCCTCCAGGCCGGCCATCACCTGGCTCACCAGATTGTCCACCGAGGCGCCGAAGACATCGAGCAGCGGCGCCGGGTAGATCCCGAAGAACAGCACCAAGATGACCAGCGGAAACAGCATCACGGCCTCGCGGCGCGACAGATCGGCCATGGCCTTGAGGCTTTCCTTTTCGATCACCCCGAATATCACGCGCCGGTACAGCCACAGCGCGTAAGCCGCTGAAAGGACTATGCCGCTGGCTGCAAACAGGGCCAGCCAAGTGCTGACCTGGAAGGCGGCAAGAAGCGTGAGGAATTCGCCGACAAAGCCGGTGGTGCCGGGCAAACCGACATTGGCGAGCGTGAACACCATGAAGACCATGGCATATGCCGGCATGCGGTGAACGAGGCCGCCATAAGACGTGATGAGCCGGCTGTGCATGCGGTCGTAGACCACGCCGACGCACAGAAACAGCGCCGCCGAGATCAGGCCGTGCGAGATCATCTGGAACAGCGCGCCGTCGATGCCCTGGCGGGTCAAGGTGAAGATGCCGATGGTCACAAAGCCCATATGCGCCACCGAGGAGTAGGCGATGAGCTTCTTCATGTCCTCCTGCCTGAGGGCGACAAGCGAGGTGTAGATGATGGCCACCACCGACATGACGAACACCAGGGGCGCAAACATCTCCGAGGCGGAGGGAAACATCGGCAGCGAGAAGCGCAGGAAGCCATAGCCGCCCATCTTCAACAGGATCGCCGCCAGGATGACCGAGCCGGCGGTCGGCGCCTCGACATGGGCGTCAGGCAGCCAGGTGTGGACCGGCCACATCGGCAGCTTGACCGCAAACGAGGCGAAGAAGGCCAGCCACAGCCAGGTCTGAGTTTCGGCCGGAAAGGTGGGATTGCGCAGGATGTCGGCGATGTCGGTGGTGCCGGCGTGCCAGTACATGGCCATGATCGCCAGCAGCATCAGCACCGAGCCGAGCAGGGTAAAGAGGAAGAACTTGAAGCTGGCATAGACCCGCCGCGGGCCGCCCCATACCCCGATGATGAGGAACATCGGAATGAGCCCGCCTTCGAAGAACAGGTAGAACAGCACCAGGTCAAGGGCGCAGAAGACGCCGATCATCAGGGTTTCCAGCGCCAGAAAGGCGATCATGTACTCCTTGACGCGGCTCTCGATCCGCCAGCTGGCGATGATGCAGATGGGCATCAAAAAGGCGGTCAGCACCACGAACAGGATCGAGATGCCGTCGACGCCCAGGTGGTAGGACATGATGCCGCCGACCCAGGCGTAGCGCTCCTCGAACTGGAAGCCCGAGATCGAGGAATCGAATTCCCACCACATCATCAGGGCGAGGAAGAAGGTGATGAGCGTGGTCCACAGCGCCACGCCGCGCATGTTGCGCACGGCGATCTCGTCGTCGCCGCGGATCAGCAGAACGAACAGCGCCCCGATGAGCGGCAGGAAGATGATGGTGGACAGGATGGGCCAGCCGGGCATCAGCTATAAGCCCCCGAACATGTAGAAGGTGATGAGGGCGGCAACACCGATCAGCATGGCGAAGGCGTAGTGGTAGAGGTATCCGGTCTGCAGCTTGACGACCCGGTTGGTGACGTCGATGACTCGGGCCGAAATGCCGTCAGGCCCGAAGCCGTCGATCAGCCAGCCGTCGCCCTTGAGCCACAGGAAGCGGCCCAGCCACATGGTCGGCCGCACCAGCACGGCGTCGTAGATCTCGTCGAAGTACCACTTGTTGAGCAGGAACCTGTAAAGCGGCGCATGCTGCTGAGCAAGCGCGTGCGGCAGATCGGGCCTGCGGATATAGAACAGCCAGGCGAGCGCGAAACCTGCCGCCATCATGATGGCCGGCGACCAAACGACCCACGTGGGCACGTCGTGGATGTCCTGGAGGATCACGTTTTCAGGTGAGCGGAACAGCGCCTCGCCCCAGAATTCCGCCTCTCCAGGACCGATGAAGTAGCTGTAGAACAGGTAGCCGGCGAGCAGCGACCCGGCCGCCAGCACATACAGCGGCACCAGCATGACGTTGGGCGACTCATGGACCTGGCTGATGACCTCGCGCGAAGCCCGCGGCCGGCCATGGAAGGTGAGGAACATCAGGCGCCAGGAGTAAAACGCCGTGAACAGCGCCGAGACGAGGAGCAGCCAGAACGCCACCTGCGCCACCGGGGCCTGCGAGACAAAGGCTGATTCGATGACCGCATCCTTGGAGAAGTAGCCGGCGGTCAGGGGGAACCCGGTGAGCGACAAAGTACCGATGAGCATCACCGCCCAGGT
>CAYWVA010000340.1:0-3291 GCA_964461545.1 uncultured Rhizobiaceae bacterium
CGACCAAGCTGATCTTCGAGGCGATCGAGCGCGCCAAGCCGAGCCGCATCGTTCTTGATAGCCTGTCGGAGATCCGGCTTCTCGCACAGAGCTCGCTGCGCTACAGGCGTCAGCTGCTGGCGCTGAAGCATTATTTCGCCCGCTACGGCGCGACCGTCTTGCTGCTCGATGATCTGACGTCCGAAGGCCAGGACAAGACTGTGCACAGCATCGTGCACGGCGTGATCCACCTGGAAGAGCTCGCCCCGAACTACGGCGCTGAGCGCAGGCGACTGCGAATACTGAAGTATCGCGGACAGGCGTTTCGCGGTGGCTACCACGACTTCAGAATTCTGACAGGGGGCGTTGCGGTTTTCCCCCGTTTGGTTGCAGCAGAACACCGAACCAGTTTCGTTCGAGAGAAATCGAACAGTGACATTCCGGAGCTGGACGCGCTTCTGGGCGGCGGAATCGAACAAGGATCGAGCACGCTACTCATCGGACCGGCTGGCACCGGCAAATCTACCTTCGTTCTGCAGTTCATCGTCGCCTCCATCCGGCGTGGCGAGAAGGCCGCCATGTTCATCTTCGACGAAGAACTTGGCCTGCTCTTTCAACGTTCCCTGGCGATGGGCTTTGATCTACAAGCGATGTGCGATGCTGGAGATCTACATATTGAGCAAGTAGACGCCGCCGAGCTGTCTCCTGGAGAGTTTGCGCATCGGGTGCAGAAGCGGGTTGAGGGCATGCAGGCAAAGGCAGTGGCGATCGACAGCCTCAATGGCTACCAGTCAGCAATGCCGGACGAAAATGCTCTGATTCTCCACATGCACGAGCTGCTGCAGTACCTGAACCGGCAGGGGGCCATGGCATTCCTGACCGTTGCTCAGCACGGGCTAATTGGTGAAATGGCGACCCCTGTGGACATAACCTATCTCGCTGACACTGTCATTCTGCTGCGCTACTTCGAAGCGCACGGCAAGGTAAGGCGCGCTGTCTCAATCATCAAGAAGCGCATGGGCGGTCATGAGGACGCCATTCGGGAATTCCGCATCGGCCCCGACGGCCTCAGCCTTGGGGCGCCGCTGGAAGGCTTCCAGGGCATCCTGCAAGGAGCTCCCACGTATGTTGGATCGTCGAGTCCGCTCTTGACGCCATCCAGTGGCGAGAGATAGCCATTTCTGAACCGCTTGCCAGCCTTGCTCTCGTCCTGGCTCCGCACGGCCGTGATGCTGTCGTGGCCACAACCCTGTTGGAGGAGGCAGGTATCGCTTCGACGGCGTGCAACGACTTGGCAATGTTGACGCAGGCACTGGGCGACCACGCCAGCTTTGCCATTGTGGCCGAGGAAGCCGTGCGTACAGCCGACCTCCGGGCCATCGCAGCGTGGGTCGAGGCGCAGCCGAGTTGGTCCGATCTGCCATTTATCATTCTGACACATCGCGGCGGCGGTCCTGGACGCAATCCGGTCACGGACAGACTCACAGAGGCGCTTGGCAATGTGACGTTGCTGGAGCGGCCGTTTCACCCAAGGACGTTCATTAGCGTCGCCCGCAGCGCCTTCAAAGGCCGTCGGCGTCAATATGAGGCCCGGGCGCTGATTGAAGAGCTGCGCGAACTAAACGAGACGCTTGACGAGCGCGTCGCGATGCGCACCGCCGAACTCGAACGCGCCCATGAGCAGGTATTGGAGGAGATCAGGCAGAGGGAACGTGCCGAGGAGCAACTGCGTCAGTCACAGAAGTTGGAGGTGATCGGACAGCTCACCGGCGGCGTCGCGCACGACTTCAACAACTTGCTCATGGCGGTGCTTGGCAACCTCGATCTCCTGCGCAAACACGTACCTGACAACCCGACAGCAAGACGTTTGATCGAGGGGGCCGTGCAAGGTGCGAGACGTGGTGCAGCGCTTACCCGGCGGCTCTTGGCGTTTGCGCGTCGGCAGGATCTGAGGCCGCAGCCCACAGACCTCGTCGCTCTGGTCCGCGGTATGCGCGACCTCCTGGAGCGATCTCTCGGTCCCGGCATCGAGATTGGAATGGAACTGCCGACCGAATTACCGCCTGCTCTGGCTGACCCTACCCAGGTTGAACTTGCGCTGCTTAACCTTGCCGTGAACGCCAGGGACGCAATGCCTGAGGGTGGTGTTCTCACGATCCACATCGACCTGGCCGAGCCGTCGGCAGTGGATGACTTGCCAGCTGGCTCCTATGTGCGGGTGACCATCAGCGACACTGGGCACGGGATGGACAGCGAGACGCTGAAACGAGCCGTGGACCCATTCTTCTCGACCAAGGACGTCGGGAAAGGCACAGGGCTTGGGCTGTCGATGGTTCATGGGCTAGCCGTGCAGCTGAACGGCGCATTGCGGCTGTCTAGTGAAATTGGTCGCGGTACCAGAGCTGAGCTGTGGCTGCCCGCAACCACCATGGTTCTCGAGCATGCGGAAGCTTCAGCACCATTCCCGGCAGCCTGCCAGAACTATGGTCGATTGACCATTCTATTCGTCGACGACGATGCCCTGATCGCAATGAGTACCGTCGACATGCTGACCGAACTCGGCCATGAAGTCATCGAGGCCAACTCCGGCGAAATCGCCCTTGAGATATTGCAGAGCGAGCGCAGGGTGGATCTGCTGATCACCGACTATTCGATGCCGCGCATGACCGGAATACAGCTCGCCAAGGCGGCGCGGGAGCTTCGACCCGGATTGCCGATCCTGCTGGCCACCGGATATGCCGATCTGCCAGAGGGCGCCGACATCGACCTGCCACGGCTCGACAAGCCGTATCAACAGGATCAACTCGCCGAGGAGATCGCCAGCGTATTGAAGTCGAATGGCGGCGATGCGGTTCGCCGCTGAGGCGATGCCTTGCGCATCGGTCGTGGTGGGCTCCGTTTACCCCGCGGCGACACACGGGCTGGCGTGTGCTGCGGGATCAATCTGTCCATGTCGATCGGCGAGGCCACGGTGTCGGCCATCTGCTCGGGGAGGGCATCGGGGGCCAGCGCCGGGATCTGCCAGTACGGCGGGGACGATGAGGTCGGCGGGGACGATGGTCCATCTCGGCGCCGTTCGACCCGGTCGGCGCCTGATACCGGACTGCGCCCAAACGCGACGTGTACCAGCGGGTGCGGCGGGAACCGCGGGCGACGCCGTGCACGCCACTGCCGATGCCGGCCACATGCTGGAGGCCTTCAGCGAGTGCCGGCCCCCTGACATGGTAGAGATGGGCTTCTGCAAGCCTAATCAGCACCTGCCTGGTGACCCAAATCCTGAAGTTTGATCCACGCCGGAGCATGATCGCTGGC
>CAYWVA010000341.1:0-3280 GCA_964461545.1 uncultured Rhizobiaceae bacterium
GACCCGGTGCCGAAGCTTTCTTCGCCGCACAGGGTGATGAGCCCGGCATCGAGCAGGTTGGCGAAGAACTTCCACCCGGTCGGCGTCACATGACAGGCGATGCCCAGACGTTCGGCTACCCGGTCGGGCGCCCGGCTGGTCGGCAGCGACCGCCCGATGCCCGCCAGGGTCCTGGCATAGCCCGGCACCAGGTGGGCGTTGGCTGCCAGGATGGCCAGGCTGTCGCTCGGCGTCACGAAGCACTTGCGCCCCAGGATCATGTTGCGGTCGCCGTCGCCGTCGGAAGCGGCGGCGAAATCGGGCGACTGGTCACTGAACATCTCATCGGCCAGCTGCCTGGCGTTCACCAGGTTCGGATCGGGGTGATGGCCGCCAAAATCGGGCCGCGGCTCGCCGCGAAGGACCGTTCCAGGCGGCGCCCCGAGGCGGCGCTCCAGGATCTCATGGGCGTAAGGGCCGGTCACCGCGCTCATGGCGTCGAAGCGCATTCGGAAGCCGCCCCGCAACAGCTCGCCGATACGGTCGAAATCGAACAGCGTTTCCATCAGCCGGGCATAATCGGCCACCGGATCGATGACTTCGACGGTCATGTCTCCAACCGCCCTCTTGCCCTTGCGGGCAAGATCGACGAGGCTCAAGCGGGCAATGCGGAATCGGTCGAGCTCGCGGCTGCGGCGGTAGATGGCCTCGGTCAGCGCTTCAGGCGCCGGGCCGCCGTTGCCGACATTGTACTTGATGCCGAAATCGCCCTCCGGCCCGCCAGGATTGTGGCTGGCCGACAAGATGAGGCCGCCGAGCGCCCGCTTGGCGCGGATGAGGCCCGATGCAGCAGGCGTCGAGAGGATGCCGCGCTCGCCGACCAGCACCCGGCCGAAGCCGTGCGCCGCCGCCATGGCGATGACCACCTGGATGGCTTCGTCGTTGTAGAAGCGCCCGTCGCCCCCGAGCACCAGGGTCGCCCCTTGCGTGTCATCGAGGCAGTCGAAGATCGCCTGAACGAAGTTTTCGAGATAGTGCGGCTGCTGGAACGTGCGGACCTTCTTGCGCAGGCCGGAGGTGCCGGTCTTCTGGTCGGCAAACGGCTTCGTGGCAACTGTCTCGAAGTCCATGAGCGGTTCGGCTCAGCCGACCCGACGGCTGAGCGCGACGTGCGCCTTATCTTCGCCGGGCGGTCTTTCGCCGCCTTTGCCGGGCTCCTCGCGCAGCCTGACAATGTTGCCGGCAAGCGGCAGCTGCATGGTGCACCGGAGGCCATCGGGTCCGTAATGCAGCCGCGTGTGCCCGCCCAGATCGAAGGGCACGGCCTGCTCGATGAGCTTGCAGCCGAATCCCTTGCCGAGTGGGCCGATGCCCGGCGGTCCACCGCTCTCGCGCCATACGACGTCCAGGACACGCTCCTCCGGCCCGCCGCGAATGCCCCAGGAGATCTCGACGCGGCCGTCTGGAACCGACAGGGCGCCGTGCTTGACGGCGTTGGTAGTGAGTTCGTGCATCACCATGCACATGGTCTGGGCCGCCCGGGCGCTGAGGCGCACGCCTCCACCGCGCACGTCAACACGTTCCGGATAGGGTGAAACAATGGTGGTGACGATGTTCTCCAGGCAACCTCCGTCCCACCTCGTCTCGGCCAGCAGGCGGTGGGCTTGGGCGAGGGCCTGCAGCCGGCCGAGATAGGCCTGCATGGCCGGCGAGGCCGGCAGTGTCGCGTTGGCGATCGACTGCACGGTCGCCAGCGTGTTCTTGACGCGATGGTCGAGTTCCTTGATCAGCACCTCACGCTGCTCGCCGGATTTTCTGGCTTCGGTGATGTCGCGCGAGATGACCAGAAGCTTTTCCGGCGTGCCATGGCTGCCGACGATCGGGGTGATGATCTCGTCCCACCAGGTGATGGCCCCCGATGGCGTCTGATACAGGGCGACGAAGCGTCCGACACCGCCGTTCAGCGCCTCTTGCATGGCGGCCTCGGCGGCCTGCCGGTCTTCATCCTGCCAGAAATCGAGGTAGCGGGCGCCGATGGCCGCTTCGACGTCATCGACTTCCAGCGCCTTGATGCCACAGGCATTGATGGAAACCAGATGCCCCTCCACGTCCAAAACCTTGATGCAGTCCTGGCTGCTTTGGAGGATCTGTTTGTTAAACTCCTCGGCCTGCTTGCGCTCGGAGATGTCCACCAGCATATTGACGGCGCCGACCAGTACGCCAGCCTGGTGCAGCGGTGTCGGATAGACCAGCAGCGGCACACGCGTGCCGTCGGGTCGCTCTGCAAGGATTTCCACGCCTTTGAACGCACGATCCTCCTTGACGGCAATGGCCATCGGGCACTGGTCGTGCGGCAATGGCGTGCCGTCAGGCCAATAGATCCGCCACGACCCGCACCACAGTCTGTTGCCGAGGTCGGGTCGGCAACCCCATAGCTCGGCGGCCGCCTCGTTGAAAAAGGTAATCCGTCCCTCGGAGTCGGTGGTGTAAAGCGCGGCCGGAAGCGCGCCCAGCAGTTCTGGCGAAAGATGTGGTGCTAACATGATGACCTACCCTCTGCGTCCCCGTTCTCGCAGTGCAACTCCGTTAAACGGCCATTGCAAACCGTTGGTTCCCGGAAACTCCAAAAAACATCAGCTGTGGAGGAATGGTGCTGTGTTGGAGCGGCCGCCACCGCTTGCACCAGTGCATTTGCAAATGGATCGGCGATTTGCAGCATAGGATCGCGAGGGAGTGAAAGCACCAGGAGTCTCCCGACCGATGAAGGGCGACGCAGTTCAACCGTCCACGACCCCTGCAAAAAGGGGCAGGGTGCAGTGTTCACCATTTCGTTCCGCGGTGGCAGGACGCCGTCCTAGCCGGGCAACTCGCCCCACGATACCGGTTGATCAGGCAGACGTTTCGATCGGGCAGCCTCCGGCAACTATACGGGTCAAGTTTACTGGCGTAGAGTGGCTATGAGTGCCGCGGCGGCTCAGCAGGGCCGCCGGGGCGCGTTGGGCGTGCGGGATCGTCTGATCAACCTTTAGGAGGAGACCATGGCCAAGTATATCTCTCTGGTGAACTGGACCGATCAGGGAATCAAGAACGTCAAGGACTCGCCGAAACGCCTGGACGCGGCCAGGGAACTGGCCAAGAAGCTCGGATGCGAGATGCGGGACATCTATCTGACAATGGGCGCCTACGACCTTGTTGCCATACTCGAGGCGCCCGACGACGAGGCAGCCGCCAAGTTTGCCCTGACGCTCGGGGCCGGCGGCAATGTTCGCTCCACGACGCTCAAGGCCTTTCCCGAAGACAC
>CAYWVA010000342.1:0-3277 GCA_964461545.1 uncultured Rhizobiaceae bacterium
ACTTCGCCGCGCGGATCGCCATACATGTCGATCCATTCGCGCACCCGGCGCGGGCCGGCATTGTAGGCGACCAGGCTCAAGATGTAGGAGCCATTGTAGTTGGCGATCAGGTCGCCGAAATGCGCCGCCCCGAGCGTCACGTTGTAGGCCGGATCGGAGGTGAGGCGACGCTCGTCGTAGGTCACCTTGTGCTGGCGTGCCACCATCTTGGCGGTGTCCGGCATGAGTTGCATGAGGCCGCGCGCCCCGGCATGACTCTGGGCGCCGGTATTGAACTCGCTTTCCTGGCGCGTCAGCCCCAGGATGATCGCCCGCTCCACCGGCTGGCCGCGATGCTTCCAGTCGGGCAGGGCATGGCGCGGATAGGCCCAATCGTCGATATCGATGCCGCGCACGCCGGCTGACTTGGCAAAGCGCAAGCTCAGGAAGGTGCCGCCTTTGGCATCGACAAGGGCGGCTGCCGCGGCAGCTTCGTCGGCCGTGCGGAAGCGCTCTGCAAGCGGTCCCATGAATTGGGAGGAATGGCGCTGCGCGCCGGCATCGGCAAGCAGGCGGAAGGCCCGCATCAGCTCATCGTTTGCGACCTTGGAGCGGATGGCATCGGTCGGGCGTCCCTGGGCGATCGGCACCGCCTTTCTGCCCAGTCCAAGCGCCTCGCGAGCCAGCTGGCCGTAATAAAGTGTCGGGGTCTTGGCCGCAGCGGCAAAGGCGGCTTCACCCTTGGCCCGCTCGCCCAGAGCCAGCCATGCCCGCCCGGTCCAGTAATGGCCGCGCGCCGCCTCGGTACGGTTCGGGGCCTTGTCGGCAATGGTACTGAAATGCTTCAACGCCGTCTTGGGGTCGTTGAGCATCCTGAGCGCCACCCAGCCCGCCAGAAACTCGCCCTCGCTGTGATGGGGTCCGCTGGAGAACCCGTGGGCAGCCGCGAGCTTGTAGGCGGCCGGCCAATGCTGCTTGTTCTTGGGTCCGATCGATTGACGGACGAGGATCCGGCGCTCGATCCACCATGCTTCGGGGTCGATCAGCTCGGCATGGTTCGATGGCATCTTAAGCAGCAAATCGCGCGCTTTGTCGTATTGGCCGGCGCGGCGATAGTAGCGAGCCAGCGCATAGAGCAGCGCGCGCTGATTGCGCAGCGACGCCGGAAGTTTGCTGTAGCGGGTAAGGCCGGAACTCTGCTCGCGGATCAGTTCGGCTGCGGCCTGGGCCGCCTCGATGTGCTCCCTGGAGATGGCTTTGGCCGCCTGGATCGCCGGGGAGACCTGCTGGGCGTGGATCATCCGCCACACCCTCGATTCCAGAACAGGCCGGTCGAGAACTTTGCGGAACTCCGACCAGATCAACTTCTCAAGGGCTGAGGACAGACCTGGATCGGACCATGCCTCGGCGATGAGGGCGGCGGCCCGCTTGGGGTGGCCGCCGGCCTGCAGCGCCCGGGCCAGCGCGATGCGGCCTTCGTGCGAGACAGGCTCGCGGCTGGCAAAATGCCCAAGCACCCGCTCAGGCGCCGGTCTGTTGTTGAACAGCAGCCATTCGGCCCGCCGGTGCATCAGCTCGATGCTGGGCCAATGCGGATTGGCGGCGATGAAGGCCATGATGCGATCATAGCCGACGGCGCGCCAGTTTTCGGTGACGTTCACCCATTCGACAAGCTTCACCGCGGCCGCATCGCCGGACTGGCGAGCAAGCTGGGAGGCGGCGTCGGGATTTCCGCCCAGGGCGGTACTGACCGCCTTGACGGCGGCCGCCGAACTAGCGGCAGCGCCATCCCACTTGGCGCCGAGCGCCAGGCAAATGGCGGCCCCCAGGATAATCGAAAACACAACGCGCCATCGTGCGCCGCGGCTCGGCAACAGCATCGAACACATCCTCTTGTTAGCGGGTTGTCCCCTCAGGCATGATCCTGCAGGTGAAATTCGGCCGTGATGTGGCCGTCGGCCCCCGCGACTTGCTGGCTGCCTGGCTTGGGTCTATGTTGCCCACCAGATCCAAGCTTCCGCAGTCGCGGCTCTCGCGCCAGACTGATGGATCATGGTTGATAAACCGTTGAGAGAGGTCTTCCCCATGACCTTCAGGGGATCTATTCCGGCCATCATTACGCCTATGCGCAACGGCTCGATCGACGAACCGAGCTTGCGTCGCCACATCGACTGGGTCATCGACGAGGGCTCGCACGGCATCGTGCCGGTCGGCACCACCGGTGAGTCGCCGACCTTGAGCCATGAAGAGCACAAGCGGGTGGTCGAGATCGCGGTGGAGCACGCCAACGGCCGTGTGCCGGTGATCGCCGGCAGCGGATCGAACAGCACCGGCGAAGCCATCGACTTCACCCGGCACGCCGAGGCGGTCGGCGCCGATGCCGCCCTGGTGGTGGTGCCGTACTACAACAAGCCGATGCAGGACGGTCTTTACGCCCACTTCAAGGCGGTAGCCGAGTCGGTAGGCCTGCCCATTATCATCTATAATGTGCCATCGCGCACCGTCACCAACATCTCGGTGGAGACGATAGACCGGCTGGCCAAGGACTGTCCCAACATCGTCGGCCTCAAGGATGCCACCGCCGATCTGACCCGGCCGAGCCGGCAGCGGCTGATGACAGGTGAGCGCTTCATTCAGCTCTCAGGTGAGGATGGCACGGCTCTCGCCTTCAACGCCCACGGCGGCACCGGGTGCATCTCGGTTACAGCCAATGTCGCACCACGGCTATGCGCCGAGTTTCAGGAGGCGACGCTTCGCGGTGATTATGCCGCCGCAATCCGCATCCAGGATCGCCTGATGCCGCTCCACACGGCGCTGTTCGTCGAGACCTCTCCGGCTCCGGTCAAGTACGCCGCGAGCCTGCTCGGCCTGTGCGAGCCCGACCTGCGGCTGCCCCTGCTCCCCCCGGGCGACAGCACCCGCAGGCTGGTGCGCGATGCCATGGTGCACGCCGGGCTGCTCAACTAGTGTCGGCAAAGAGCGGCGGCGCCAGGAAGGCTTCGGGCGATCCGCGCCGCAAGGTGGTGGCGGACAATCGCCGGGCGCGGTTCGATTATGAGATTCTCGATACCTACGAGGCCGGCCTTGCGCTGGTGGGCAGCGAGGTCAAGTCTCTGCGCCAGGGCCGCGCCAGCCTGTCTGATTCCTACGCGACGGTGACCAATGGCGAGCTGTGGCTCGTCAACGCTCACATTCCCGAATTCAGCCAGGCCAATCGCTTCAACCACGAGCCGCGCCGGCCGCGCAAGCTGCTGCTCAACAAGCGCGAGATCCACCGGCTCGCCGGTGGGACCCTGCG
>CAYWVA010000343.1:0-3269 GCA_964461545.1 uncultured Rhizobiaceae bacterium
GCTTCTCCACCATGTTGCCGCCTAGCCGATCCCTGCCGACGGACTGTCCGGCGGCATCCGACGTATGCCGACGATCAAAAATATTGGCAGTGATCGGCTTTCGTAGCCTTCTCAGAAAGGAACCAACCCGGATCGACAATGCCTTGCGCTTCGGGGATGACATTTTCCGGGTTCACGCCGAAAGTAGCAGCGGCATAGCGGCAGCCGAAGAGGCTCACATTCCCCGTGCTCGTTAAAAGCTTCAGGAAATCTCCAATTTCTGTTGGCTCTCCGTCTGCTGCCATTCGCTCTTTGAGCCACGCGGCATCGGCGGCATGGCGCCCTTCGATGCTCAGCGAAGCTGCTCCTTCACTCGTCAGAGCGCGGACTGCCCATAGCACGAACAGCATCTCGACTTTGACACCGCGCTTGGCTTGCGTGTACGCGAAGGTCAGCGGCGTCAGCATTTTGTCATAAGCGTCGTCGCGGACGACAATGGCTAGGCTGTTCATCTCTCGATGTCCTCAATTGAAGCAGTTGCGTGACGGATTGCATCCAATCTGAAATTTCGCATTCAGCTGGGTCTTATGCGGCTGTCCGCGCCGCGCTGAAAAGCTGCTCGATGTGCCGGTGATCGGTGCCGCAGCAGCCGCCGAGCACATTGATGTGGGGGAAGCGCCCCCGCAGCTCACGATGTTGGTTCCCGAACTCGACCGGATCCCCGTCATCGAGTTGTTGCGCCTCGTCGAGCTCGGCGTGACTGCACCGGGACGCGTTCGCCCGAATGCCGCGAATGCGTTCGACCCAGTCCCCGTTCAAAACTGCCTCGAAGTGGGTGGGGTGAGCGCAGTTGATCATGAAGTAGGCGGGACCGTTGCTGGTCGCCTGGTCCACAGTCGCAATGGCGTCCTTCAGCTCTTCGCCGGTTGGCAAGCGCCCGTCGGTCTCGACTGTGAACGAAATCACTGCCGGAATGCCTGCCGCCTGTGCAGCCCTAGTGACGCCGATCGCCTCGTTGGGGTTCGTCATCGTGATTGCAGTAACCTGATCGGCACCAGCTTCCGTATAGAGGCGGACCTGCCGGGCGTGATAACTCTCTGCTTCCTGTGGGGTCATGACGGCGCCGGGCTGATAGCCGTCGCCGCGCGGACCCACGCAGCCGCTGATGACCATCGGCGTGCGATCGGTCTCCATCTCGTTGCGAAGACCGTGCAAGATGTCGATCGCCTTACGGTTTGCGTCATCAAGGGCCTCAGGCGAATAGCCGAGCTTGTCGCCCCAGTCGGGATTCGCCCGCCAGGTTGCGCTCTCGAGGATGAAGCCTACGCCAAAGGAGCGCGCGATGGCCGCATGGCGGCGATAGTAGTTGCGTAGGGCAATCGCTCCTGCATCATCCTTAAGCAGATGAAACGCGGCGAACAACGGCAGCTCGAGACCCTCGTTGAATATCAGAGTCGTTTCGATCCCGCCGTCGGTGAGGAATAGCCCGCCATCGAGTTGCGGCAGCCGTAATCTGTACTTTGCCATGGTTGAAACCTCCTGTTAGCCGTTCGCCGCGACGCTCGTCGGGGGCGCTCGCATTCGCTACGCACCCGGTTCAGCTATCCAGCTGCGGACACATCCGATGGGTGCTAAACTATGCTTGGCAGGTGTCCTGGAGAATGATCGGGACGCCGGTTCCTTTGCTCGATCCGCCAAAACAGGCCGGGAATTATGGAGACGGTATTGGACATCCTCAGCGGCCTGCGCCTGACCGGGAGCATCTTTCTCGATGCCGAGTTCACCGCACCGTGGTGCGTCACCGCAAAGGTCGGCCCGGAGGACTGTAGTCCCTTTGTTCCCGAGCCGCGGAACATCATTGCGTATCACTATGTCAGCGTTGGCAAGCTTCTCTTGGAAGTCGATGGGGCTCCACCGGTCTGCGTGCGTGGCGGAGAAATCGTGGTTTTGCCGCGCAATGACACCCATCGGCTGGGAAGCTCATTAGGCCTTCGGCCGGTCAGCGCCGAGCATCTCATCCAACCAGGGACAAACGGTGGCTTGGCGCGGATCGTCCATGGCGGCGGTGGCGAACGCACCCACATTGTTTGCGGCTTCCTCGGGAGCAGTTCTGCGAACGAGCCACTCCTCACGCTCCTGCCGAAGGTGCTGAAGATTGCGGTGCTGGAAGGGGCATCCGGTCCCTGGATCGAGAGCGCTTTCCGCTTCGCCGCACAGGAGTTCGCGGCGGGTCGCACACAATCCCCCACTGTCCTCGCCAAGCTCGCCGAACTCCTCTTCCTGGAAGCCATTCGTCAATATCTCTTGTCACTGCCGCCTGGACAGACAGACCGGCTCGACGGTCTCAGTGACCCGGTGATTGGCCGCGCGTTGGGAGTTCTTCATGGCCAGATGGGACGGGCATGGACCGCGGAGGAACTGGCGCGCGAGGTTGGGCTGTCGCGCTCGGCCTTCGCAGCGCGGTTCACCCAGGTGATGGGTGAACCGCCCATGCGCTATCTAGCGAAGTGGCGGTTGCAGAGTGCCGCCCAGCGCCTCACAGAGTCACAAGAGCCGATTGCGCGTATCGCGTACGCGTCCGGGTATGAATCGGAAGCGGCGTTCAGCCGCGCCTTCAGTCGAGCCTTCGGAATGCCCCCCGCGACCTGGCGAAAACAGCACCTCAATCCGGCAGCCGTCGGAACCGACTGACGTTGATGGCGACCTTCTCGGCAATATGCTGGTCCTGGTATAGATGGTGCTGCGCTGCAACTCCGGCATAGACGCGACCTCTTGAATCGAGTGGCATCCAGTAGGTTCCCATTCCTCCCGATGCCAGCCATGCTCTGGCCCACCCAACTGTTTGGCAGACACGGAGGTTGAGCCATGAATAGTTCTCTCTCGAGGTTGCTCGCCAGTATGATGCTGGCACTTGTGCTAAGCATGCCATTGCCCATTGGCCCGGCCAGCGCCGGGGACATGGAAACCGGGCTTGTCCGGGTGAAGAGTTCCTATCCCATGACGGTAACGATCGATCGCCTTAAGCAGGACATTGCCGGCAAGGGGATAATGCTGTTTTCCGAGATTGACCAGGCCAAGCTCGCCGCTGATGCCGGACTCAAGCTTGGACCATCGACGTTGCTGGTGTTTGGCAATCCCGGACTCGGCACCCAGTTCATGACCTCCCAGCCGACGGCGGGGATCGACTGGCCTGTGCGGCTGCTTATCTTCGAAGACCACGGCGGTGATGTGTGGGCCGTCTACAGCGACTTCTCCTATATCGCCCGGCGGCACGGCATCACGGATCGCGT
>CAYWVA010000344.1:0-3260 GCA_964461545.1 uncultured Rhizobiaceae bacterium
ATCTGGTTCAAATGGGAGGCTTATCTCACCTTCATCACCGGCATGGCGCTGATGGTGGTGCAGTTCTATTGGAACGCCATTGCCTGGATGATCGACCCGGCCAAGCTGGCGCTCCTGCCGTGGCAGGCGATCGCCATCTCGCTCTCCAGTCTTCTCGTCGGCTGGTTCATCTATGATGGCCTGTGCCGCTCCCCTGTCGGGCGCAAGCCGGCGCTGCTTGCCGGGGTTCTGTTCGTCCTGCTGCTGGCGGCCGCTTACGGTTATCTTGCGGTATTCTCCGGCCGCAGCGCCATGGTCCACCTCGGCGCCCTCATCGGCACGATTATGGCGGTTAACGTCTTTGCACTCATCATTCCGGGCCAAAAAAAGATCATTGCGGCGCTGAAAGTCGGCCGCGAGCCCGATCCGGCTCTCGGCGCCCTCGCCAAACAGCGATCGGTGCACAATACCTATCTCACATTGCCGGTCCTGGTGTTCATGGTGTCGGGCCACTACCCGATCCTCATCGGCCATCCGCAGGCCTGGATCCTGGCCGGCCTGATCATCGTCGGCGGCGCGGCGGTGCGCCACCTGCTCGTGCGTCACGAGGCCGGCGACCCCCTCAACAAGATCGGCTGGACGCTGCCGGTGATCGCGATTGCCTTGTTCGCTGCCCTGTGGCTCACCGCCCCGGCGCAGCGGCCCGCCCCCCCGGAGGTCGCCGTGGCGGATGCCGAAGTGCTCGCCATCGTTCAGCAGCACTGCGCATCGTGCCATGCGGCAAACCCGGCTCACGAGGCGTTCACCGAGCCGCCGGGGGACATGGCGATCGAGACCATCGAGGATGTGCGCCGCCATGGCGAGCGCATCGACCAGTTTACCGTCCAGACCGACATCATGCCGCTTGGCAACGAAACCGGAATGACGCAAGAAGAGCGCAACAGGCTTGGAGCGTGGATCGCGGCACAGCGACAATGATCAGTCTCGCCGAGGTCAATGCCATGGAGCCCGCCGCCTTCATCGAGCGCTTCGGCGATGTCGCCGAGCACGCCCCATGGGTGGCCGAGCAGGCGGCCAGGCGCCGCCCGTTCGCCAGCCGCGACACTATGATCGCCGCCTTCCAGGCAGTGATCCGGGAGGCGGGCGAAGCTGAGCAGTTGCGCCTCATCCGCGCCCATCCCGATCTCGCCGGCCGAGCCACGGTTGCCGGCGAACTCACCGAGGACTCCCGCAGCGAACAGGCTGGCGCCGGCCTCGACCGGCTGACGCCCGACGAGTTTGCCCGTTTCTGCGACCTGAACAGTCGCTATCGGACCCACTTCGCCATGCCGTTCATCTTTGCCGTGAAGAACGCAACCAAGCAACAGATCCTTCAAGGCTTTGCCGAGCGCCTCGGCAATGACCTCGAAACCGAGCAGGCCAATGCGCTCGACCAGGTCTGCCGCATCGTTGGATTCCGCATCGCCGTGCGGGTGGCGCCATGACCCCGTCGGATTATCCGCGCGACCTTCGCGGCTATGGCCGCACGACGCCCGATCCGCGCTGGCCGGGCAACGCGGTGATCGCGGTGCAGTTCGTCGTCAACTACGAAGAGGGCGGCGAGAGCTCGATTCTGCACGGCGACCCAGCCTCTGAGGCGTTCCTGTCGGAGATCGTGGGGGCGCAAGCCTGGCCGGGCATGCGGCACATGAACATGGAGTCGATCTACGAATACGGCGCTCGGGCCGGCTTCTGGCGGCTGTGGCGAAACTTTACCTCAGCGGCCGTGCCGGTCACCGTCTATGGCGTCGCGACGGCTCTGGAGAAGGCCCCCGAACAGGTGGCGGCCATGCGCGAGGCCGGCTGGGAGATCGCCAGCCACGGGCTGAAGTGGATCGACTACAAGGATTTTACCGAGCAGGCCGAACGCGCACACCTCACCGAGGCGATTCGAATCCATAGCGCGGTGACGGGCGAGCGCCCCCTCGGCTGGTATACTGGGCGCTCATCGGTCCACACCACGAAGCTGGTGGCAGAGGAGGGCGGTTTTGTCTATTCGTCCGATTCCTACGCTGATGATCTTCCCTATTGGATCGACGGTCCGCGCGGGGCCCATCTCATCGTCCCCTATACGCTTGATGCCAACGACATGCGCTTTGCCTCCCCGCAAGGGTTCAACAGCGGCGATCAGTTCTTCACCTATCTCAAGGACGCGTTCGACGTACTCTATGGCGAGGGCCGGGCCGGGGCGCCCAAGATGATGTCGGTCGGCCTTCACTGCCGGCTCGCCGGCCGCCCGGGCCGCACGGCGGCGCTCGCCCGCTTCATCGACTATGTCGGGACCCATGAGCGGGTCTGGCTGGCGCGCCGCATCGATATTGCGCGGCATTGGCACAAGCACCATCGGGCCAAGTGACTGCAGCCCTCCAGGGAGTTTCCAGATGCGACTGAGCGATTTTTCCGTGCTGACCTTCGATTGCTACGGGACCCTGATCGATTGGGAGAGCGGCATGGTGCAGGCCCTGCGGCCGCTCGTGTCGAGGACAAAACAGGATCTCAGCCGTGACGACATCCTCATGGCTCACGCCCGCCACGAATCCGCCCAGCAGCGAACCACGCCGGCGCTTGCCTACGCCAAGCTGCTTGCCGTCGTGTACAGGCGCCTCAGCGAGGAATGGGGGACGCCAGCCGGCTGGGAGGAGTGCCTTGCCTATGGGCGATCGGTGCGCGATTGGCCGGCCTTCGAGGACTCGGTGGGGGCTCTGCAATACCTCAAGCGGCACTACAAGCTCGTCATCCTGTCGAACGTCGACAATGAGAGTTTCGCCTATTCCAACGGCAAGCTCGAAGTGGAGTTCGACGCCGTCTACACCGCCGAGGACATCGGATCCTACAAGCCGGAGCCGCGTAACTTTGCCTACATGGTCGACAAGCTGGCCACGCTCGGCGTCGAGACCGGCCACGTGCTGCACACCGCCGAGAGCCTGTTCCACGACCATCACCCGGCCAACGCGTTCGGATTGGCCTCATGCTGGATCCACCGTCGCCACGGCAAGGAGGGCTTCGGGGCCACCATGGATCCAGGAACGATGCCGCGCTACGAGTTCCGCTTCGCCAGCCTGTCGGAGTTCGTCGAGGCCCATCAGGCCGAACTCGGCGTCTGATTGAGTGCACGAGGGGTGCGACTGGCAAGCAAGGAGACTATACTCGGATGGACGCAGGGCCTGTCTGCCGGCCAGTGGAGGAAAGTGCTGTCCGATGAAGCCGATGAGCGAGGAGCATTTCGCCATCCTGCGCCGGCA
>CAYWVA010000345.1:0-3255 GCA_964461545.1 uncultured Rhizobiaceae bacterium
CATGGTGGGCGGCCAGATGCTCGATCTGGAGGCCGAGGCCGGCGGCTGCCGCGACATCGAGGCCATCGTCCGATTGCAAAGCATGAAGACCGGGGCGCTGTTTCGCTATGCGGTTGAGGCTGGCGCGATCCTTGCCAAGAAAGACGGCGAGGTCCGTGCAGCGCTCAGGACCTATGCCGACAAGGCCGGGCTCGCTTTCCAGATCGCCGACGACATCCTCGACGTTGAATCGACCCCCGAGCAGCTCGGCAAGGCGACCCAGAAGGACCAGGGCGCCGGCAAGGCGACGTTCATAGACCTGCTCGGCCTCGAGGGCGCACGCCTCAAGGCCCGGCAGCTGGTCGATGAGGCGTCTGCAGCGCTCGACCGCTTCGGCCCGGCAGCCGATCGGCTCAGAGAGGCTGCCCGGTTCATCATCGAGCGCCAGAACTGACAGTCATTGCGCGTCGCTCCATGCGCGGCTGCAATCACAAGGGATGCTGGCGCCCCCGGGGAAAGTGTTATAGTATAACACTATGATCGACAGCATTGATTCCCCCGATTCGTTGTTTCTGGAGCCGGATCACGATCATGATCTGTGTGCCGCCGACCTGATGGCCCGCGCCGAGCGCGCTTGTGTGCGCCACCAGGCGCGACTGACCAACCTTAGGCGCGAGGTGCTGGGGGCGGTCGGCGAAAGCCATCGCGCCGTAGGGGCTTACGAGATCATCGAACGGCTGGCTCGCACGGGCGCGCGACCGGCACCGATCTCGATTTATCGCGCACTCGAATTCCTAAGCGATCTCGGGCTCGTCCACAGGATCGAGAGCCGCAATGCCTTCATCGCCTGCAACCGACTGCACGAGGCTGGCCGTGCGGTGCTGATGGTGTGTGAGCACTGCGGCACCGTAGGCGAAGTCGAGGCGGCTTCGGTGTTTGACCGACTGGACGTCCTCGCAACCGACAAGGGGTTCGAGACGCGCCGCGTCGTCATCGAGCTGTCCGGACGTTGCGCCCCCTGCGATGAGGGCATGCAATGAACCTGCCGTTTCTTCGGAAATCCGGCTCAGGTGGGAGCGCACGTCCTACCGGCAGCGAAGCGGTGCCGCTCGTCTTGACTGAGGACGTATCGCTGGTGCTGGGTGGGCATCTGGTGCTCGATTCCGTGTCGCTCGCCGTGGCGCGGGCTGAGATCGTCACCCTGATCGGCCCCAACGGCGCTGGCAAGTCGAGCTTGGCGCGCGTCCTGCTCGGGCTGCTCGAGCCCACCTGCGGCCGCGTGATCCGCCAGCCCGGCATGAGCGTCGGCTATGTGCCGCAGCGCTTTGCGGTGCCGGAGACGATCCCTTTGACGGTGCGCCGGCTGTTGACGCTGACCTTGAAGGCCAGTAACGCCGATATCGTGCGGGTGCTCGATGAGACGGGCATTTCCCATTTGGCCGCAACCCCGGTGACGGCGCTGTCCGGAGGCGAGCAACAGCGGGCTCTAATCGCCCGGGCGCTTCTGCGCAATCCCGACTTCCTGGTGCTGGACGAACCGGTCCAGGGCGTCGACTTTATAGGCGAGGCACAGCTCTATGGGCTGGTATCAAGCATCCGCACGAGCCGCGGCTGCGGCATCTTGATGATCAGCCACGATCTCCACGTGGTGATGGCCGAAAGCGATCGCGTGGTGTGCCTCAACGGACACATATGTTGCGAAGGTGGGCCGGAGACTGTGAAGGGCCATCCGGAGTTCACCAAGCTGTTCGGACGGGAAGCGGCCCGAGCCCTTGCCGTTTACAGCCACGAGCACGATCACGTTCACGATGGTTCCCACAGCCATGCCGACAAACCCGACGGGGCCGGCAAGCCGTCATGTTAAGCGAGCCGTTCTTTCAGCGCGCGCTGATTGCCGGTATCGGCATTGCGCTGGTGGCGGGGCCAGTCGGCTCGTTCATCGTGTGGCGGCGCATGGCCTATTTCGGCGAGTCGCTGGCTCATGCCGCGCTTCTCGGCGTTGCTCTGGGGCTGTTCTTCGGCCTTGACGTCAAGCTCGGGGTCATTGCCAGCGGTCTCACTATGGCGGGCCTGCTGGTGGCATTGCGCACCCAGAGCATGTTTTCCACCGACACGGTGATTGGCATCCTGTCGCATGGCGCGCTGGCACTTGGCCTGATCACGGCGAGTTTCATGACCTGGGTGCGGATTGATCTCCTGGGCCTGCTGTTCGGCGACATTCTCACCCTCACGACGGCCGACCTCCTGTGGGTCTGGGTCGGCGGAGCCGCGGCCGTGGGCCTGCTCGCCTGGATGTGGCGGGACCTGCTTGCCATCACGGTGCATGAGGAAGTGGCCCGCGCCGAAGGCGTGCCGGCGCGGCTGGTCGAGGCGGGCTTCATGGTGCTCATCGCCTTCATCATCGCTACCGCCATGAAGATTGCCGGCATTCTACTCATCACCGCTCTGCTCATCATCCCGGCCGCAGCGGCCCGCCGGGTGGCCGGGAATCCGGAGGCCATGGCGGCCATCGCGGCAGGCTTCGGTGTCGTCGCAGTGGTGGCAGGCCTTGCCTTTTCGGCCCATTTTGATACCCCATCGGGGCCGTCGATCGTGATGATGGCCTGCGTGCTGTTTACGCTGACGCTCGCCGCAACGGGCGCATTTTTCGGACACTTGCGCCAGGCTTGGCTTGCGCGCAGATAGAGCCTTTGCAACAGGGAGACGACGCGTGACCTATTCGGCCGTTGGAGAGCGCCGCCGGTCCCATGGCGTGAGGGTCGGCAACATCGTGATCGGCGGCGGCGCGCCCGTCGTCGTGCAGTCGATGACCAACACCGATACAACCGATATCGAGGCAACGGCGCGCCAGGTGGCCGAGCTTGCCCGAGCCGGCTCCGAGCTGGTACGCATTACTGTCGACCGCGCCGAATCGGCCGCCGCCGTGCCGCATATTCGCGACCGGCTCGACCAGATGAGCATCGACGTTCCGCTGATCGGCGACTTTCACTATATCGGCCATTCGCTGCTTTCCCAGCACCCGGCCTGTGCCGAGGCGCTGGCCAAGTACCGCATCAATCCGGGCAATGTCGGTTTCGGCGAAAAGCAGGACCGCAACTTCTCCATGATGATCGACGCCGCCGCGCGCTATGACAAGCCGGTGCGAATCGGCGTCAACTGGGGCTCCCTCGACCAGGCGCTTCTGACCCGGCTGATGGACGAGAATGCCAAGCTGCCCGAACCGAGGGATGCCCGCGTCGTCATGCACGAAGCCATGGTGCAGTCGGGCATCCTGTC
>CAYWVA010000346.1:0-3254 GCA_964461545.1 uncultured Rhizobiaceae bacterium
GTAGTCCACACCGGCATGGATGCTGGCCCGGTCGTGGTCGAAGCCGGGGGCATTCCGGTCGCCGTCGACCTCGGCCCACGTACCCTGGGCGTTGACCCACAGGGCCCCACGCGCCGGCGGCACAGGATCCACAACGACCGGATCCTTGTAGACGACCCCGACCGGCGGGCCAAAGTACACTACACCGCCGTACTTCGACCGGGCATTCTCAGCCCGCTTGAGAAGATCGAGCGAGTTGGTGACCGACCACAGGCCCTGGGCATGCTCGGCCCCGCTCAGCTGACGCAGCGCATCGGGATACTCCACGTCGTTGAGCGTGAACAGCGTTCCGACCAGCGTCTCGAACGGGCTGCCGGCATGCACGCCGGCGAGCAGGTCTGGATAGACCGCCTCGATGCCGCCGCCGACCGATGCCTGGTTCTTGGTCAGGCCCGCCACCGCGTCGAAGGCGATGCGGGTGACCTCGATGTCGACGGTGTCCCAGTCGCCCGCGCCACCGGGGTTGTAGATCGCCTCCGGATCGAGCAGCGGCGAGGTGCTGTTGACCTCGTCCCACTCGCCGGTCCCGCTGGTCTGAGCCGTCACCACCTCTTCGTAGACGAAGAAGTTCTGGTAGATGCCGGCCCGCGGGCGCAGCGTCGCCGTGCCGGCAAGCTCCACGATATCGCCGTTGATCTGGCCGATGAAGTTGTCCGGCGGGCCGGCCTGAGCCGTGGCGAAAGGCGTGGCGTTGATCTCGAACCAGATGGTGCCGTCGGGCTCCTGCGTGAACTCGCGCACATTGACCTGCGAGGCGCCGTCGACTTCGTTCAGCCGCATGAAGAAGATGCCGCCGTCGGCCACCGTCATCTCGCCGAACAAATTGCCGTCGGAGTTCACGATGCCGTCGAAGCTGGTGACGCCATCGCTGACCACGATCGTGTCGTCGTCGGAGATGTTGATGTGGCCGAAGATGTTGCCCCAGTGCTCTTCGCCCGTCAGGAGGATGTCCATGGGGTTGGGAGCGAAGCGGGTTTCGATGGCCACGCCGCGGTGGATGGTGGCGCCGCCGTCATCCGATATGCCGGCCCAGATCTGGCCGCCTCTGTTTTCGATGGTGCCGAGCGTGCCGGCGGCTCCGCCGAGGTCCACAACCCGGATGCCGAAGGCTTGGGCGTCGTCCAGTTTGCCGCTGTCGACCTCGGCATAGGCCTTGATGACGGCGCGATCGTTGAGGATCGTGCCGTCGAAGGCATTGGCCAACACATCGATGCCCGCGGCAAAAGCCGTTCCGTTCGGGCCCACCGCAATGGCTTCCACGAAGATGCCGTCGCAGCAGTCCTCGCCGCGATTGACGATCATGCTTTCTTCGGTGATCAGGTTGCCGAACACCTGGACACCGATCGCCGTCGCGTCCGCCACGTCCTCGCCCTCGGCATAGGCGGTCACGTGGATCTTGCCGTGATCATTGAGGAAGTCGACCGTCAGCTCATTTAAGAGTCCGATCATCCCGGCTCCGATCGCGGTGGCCGTCGCGTTCTCGGTCTTGCCCTCCGCGACCGCCGTGGCCGAAACCGTGACCCTATCGGTGTTGAGGTAGTTGATCTCGGCATCGCCGGTGACAGAAACCACCACCTGAATACTGCCGGTGGCGAGCGCGGTGGCGTCCGCAGTTCCGTTGGGGGCGCTGGCATGCGCGTCGGCAGTCGAGGTCAGCTCGGCGCTGTTGGAGAAGCTGGCAGACGCGTCGTCTTTAAGGGCGACCGCGAGCTGAGTGACCCCCAGCGCGACTGCTACGGCGTCGGCGCTGTCGACGCCGTCCGCATCCGCATTGGCTGTCGAGGAGATCAGGCCGTCGCTGGTGGCCGAGACATGAGCCTCCTCGGTGAGCGAAACCGCGACCTGAGCCAAGGCCGAGCTGACCGCCAGTGCAATGGCGTTGTCGGCGGTGGCCTGGGCGTTGGTCTCGACCACGATCGAGTTGCCGCTGTTGGTCGCCGAGACGATGGCATCCTCTTCGGCAATCCCGATCTGCAGGATGCCGGTTCCGATCGCCACCGCAACTGCCGTTTTATCCGCCGTCGCCGATGCGTTCGACTGGACGTCCACCGTACCCAGATTGTCAGCCGTCACGATGGCGTTCTCGCCCACGGCAACCTGCGCCAGGCCCGAACTGATGGCCGCCGCCACCGCAGTGCTGCCCGCCTTGTCGGCGGTCGCAGTGGCGTCGGAGTGGGCGATGATGGTGTCCTCGTTGGTGGCCGTGGCGGTGGCGGTGTCGCCGGCGATGACCACCTGGCTGTGGGCCGCCGAGACCGCCGCCGCAACCGCGAGGTCGCCTCCCAGAGCCGTCGACTCGCTGGTGACCTCCACCCGGCCGGTATTGGTGAACACCGCCGTGGCATCGTCGTTAAGGGAGACGGCAACCTGCAGCCCGCCGAGGCTGATGGCCGCGGCAATGGCCTTGTTCGCCTCGGCATGAGCGGTGGTGTGAACCTCCAGCGTCTCATCGGAGCTGTTCTCGAACGAGACGAAGGCATCGTTGCCGGAAATCGCGATCTGGGTGACGCCTGCTCCAATGGCCGCCGCAACTGCGAGATCATCGGCTTTTGCCTCGGCATTCGCGTCGACGTGGACCGAGCCCGAGTTGACGAAGGTGGCCGTCGCCTCGTCCACGCCAACCACGATCTGGGCAAGGCCCGAACTGGCGGCGATCGCAAACGCCTTGCTGCCCGCCTCGTCAGCGGACGCTTCGGCATTCGCCGAAGACGTCATCCTGCCGCTGTTCTCGGCTGTTGCCGTGGCATCGTCGCCGGCAATGACCAACTGGGTGTGGGCGGCCGAGATCGCCGCCGCAATGGCCAGGTCGCCACCCACCGCCTTGGAGTCGGCGGAGACGTTCCACTCGCCCGAATTATCCATATGGGCTTCGGCGTCATCAACCGCCGCAACGATCTGAAGGCCGCCGCTGCTGAACGTCGCGGCAAAGGCCTTGTTCGCCTCGGCATAAGCCGTCGTGTGGACCTCCACAGTCTCGACCGAGGAGTTCTCGATGGAGGCGACTGCGTCGTCACCCCCCAGGACGACCTGGGTCACGCCCAGACCAATGGCCGCGGCGACGGCGTTTTGTTCGGCGACCGCCTTGGCGTCGCCCTTGACGTCAAGCGATCCGGAGTTGACGAAGCTCGCCTCGGCGTCGTCGGCCGCAATGGCGATCTGAGCCAGGCCCGAGCTGGCGGCGATGGCCACGGCGGTGTCGGTCGCCGTCGCGTTGG
>CAYWVA010000347.1:0-3252 GCA_964461545.1 uncultured Rhizobiaceae bacterium
TCGCTGTCCTATCTGGTCGGCTACAGCAAGGCGCAAGCAGCCCTGTCGCGTACCCCGCCGGAGCTGCCGGGCGATTTTTCCACCGATGCCGCGGCGGCGCGCACGGCCATGGCGCAGGCAGTATCGCAAGGGCAGAGCCTTCTGAGCGAGCCGGAAGCAAAGGCGGTGCTGTCGGCCTTCGGCATCCCGGTGGCCGAGACCACGGTCGCCGACAGCATGGAGGAGGTCGAAGCCGTCGCCGCTGAGCTGCTCGCCCGGCACAAGGCTTTGGCCGTCAAGATCCTGTCGCGCGACATCACCCACAAATCAGACGTCGGCGGAGTGATTCTCAACCTCGCATCGCCAGATGCCGCGCTGGAGGCCGCCGGCGAGATCAGCAGACGCGCCCAGGCCGCCCGGCCCGAGGCCCGCATCGACGGCTTTGCCGTCCAGGCGATGGTGCGCCGGCCAGATGCCCATGAATTGATCATCGGCATCGAAGAGGATGTGCTGTTCGGTCCGACGATCCTGTTCGGTGCCGGGGGAACGGCGGTCGAGGTGATCGCCGATTCTGCCGTGGCGCTGCCGCCGCTCGACCTTGAGCTCGCCGGCGACCTCATCGGCCGGACCCGGATTGCGCGGCTGCTGGCCGGTTATCGTCACCGGCCGCCGGCGGACACGGAGGCACTGCGCCTGGCGCTGGTTCGGGTCTCGCAGCTCATCATCGAATGCCCCGAGATCGTCGGCCTCGACATCAACCCGCTGCTTGCCGATGCCGCCGGCGTCATTGCGCTCGACGCTCGCATCGTGATCGAGCCCGGCCAGTTTAACGCCGCCGCGCCCAACCCCAGGCTCGCCATCAAGCCCTATCCGAGCCGCTGGGAGACGCGACTCATGACGCGCGGGGGCCTCGATGTCATCGTGCGCCCGATCCGCCCGCCCGACGAACGGCTCTACCCGGACTTCCTGGCGAAGCTGAGCGATCGCGACGTCAGGCTGCGCCTGCTCGCCCCGCGAAAGGCCTTCCCGCACGACTTTCTCACCCGGCTGACCCAGATCGATTATGCGCGCGAAATGGCGTTCGTCGCCCTCGACGCCGGCAGCGGCGATCTGCTCGGCGTCGCCCGTCTTGCGGCCGATCCGGACTATACCCGCGCCGAATATGCGGTTGTGGTGCGCAGCGACTTGCACGGACGTGGCTTGGGCTGGTCGCTGATGGAGCACCTGCTGGCCTACGCGCGATCCGAAGGCCTGGAGAGGATCGAAGGCATCGTGCTGGCGGAAAATACCGAGATGCTTGCGATGGCTCAGGAACTGGGCTTCTCCGTCGCTCCCGACCCCGGAGAACCGAACTGCAGGCGGGTGGAGATCTCGCTGGAAGGCGCCGGGCCCTCATGACAGGAGTTTAGCCAAAGTGCTGTGAGCGATGGGCGCCAATATCGAGTTCTCTGGCAGGCGCGCGGAGGTTGTCCCGGAATGTCGCAGGGCATTGAGTGCTTGATCTAACTCGGCCGCGTTCACATATGGTGGCGAGGTCAGAGGCCGCAATGCGCTCAAGGCGAGCAAGACGTACGGCCGGGACCCTCAGAACCAGGTTTCGTCCCGAGATGGGCAGTCGGCAAGTTCGAGTCGGAGAAGTGGCATCGCGTTTCGCCTCCGGCTTTTGGTTGCTCGTTGCCTTGCTCCTCCTCAGTCCCGGACTGCCTTCACCTGGCAGCGTCGACCTGAGGTTGAGCGGTTCCGGCAGCGTCGTTGCCAATGTTGCCCGAAGCGAACGCGCAAAGCCGCGCTCCGCTCAGCGGGGAGATCAGGCGCACTCCCTTGCCGAAGTGCGCCAGACGACGCAGAAGGCCGAGGTATCAGGCGGGGCTGACCAGGGTTCCATCTTGATTCATGGCCCTGGGCTACTGCCAGGCATGACCGCTGCACCACGGTCGCCTGCGCTCGACGACCGACACCTTCCCGCCATTGCATCGAGGGCGTTCGACGCCCGTGCACCTCCAGGCAGAGCCTGACGTTCGGCCGTTCCTTGAGCGGCACTTCATCACAACGCTAGTGTTTGCGCCCGCCGCGGCCTTTGTTGGCTCTCCGGCAGGCAGATGCTCGGAGCCATTCCATGCGCACCTCCCGATGGGTGCTGGCGCTCTATGCCGCAATCATTCTGTTCGGCATTGTCGCAGCGTTCCCAAATTTCCTCACCTCTTCCCAACTCACCGCCGTATCTGGCTGGCTGCCGACCCAGCAGATCGCCCTCGGTCTTGACCTCAGGGGCGGCTCCCATCTCGTCCTCGAGGTCGATGCCGAGGCGCTCAAGCACGACCGCCTGAAAACGCTGCTTGATGATGCCCGCAGCCGTTTGCGCGAACTTCGCATCCAGCCGGAGTCGATCCGCGTCGCGGACGATGCCGTGGTCATCGACATTGCCGATTTCGAGGACCGCAAGCGCGCGCTTGCCGCGGTTCGCGACCTCGGTAGCAAGGTGGGCTGGTCCGCTTTCAGTGACGGCGTGCCGGACCTCGAAGTTGACGCCGAAGGCGGTGTCATTCGATTGACGCTTAGCGAGGCCGGATTGCGCCATCGGATCGACGCGGCCGTCGAGCAAAGCTTGGAGATCGTCCGTGAGCGCGTTGACCAGGTCGGCGTCGCCGAGCCGACAATCCAGCGCGTCGGCCCCGACCGCATTCTCGTCCAGCTGCCCGGGCTGCAGGACCCGACCCGGTTGCGTGAACTGCTCGGCTCGACCGCGCAGATGAGCTTCCACATGCTCGCCGAGGGATTAGCCGTGAATGGCCATGCCCCGCCCGGCGTTTCCATCCTGGTCGATGCCGAGGGGGCACGTTATCCGGTCGAGGATCGCGTGGCGATCAGCGGCGAGCGCTTGGCCGACGCCAGCGCCGGCTTCGACCAGCAGACCGGCGAGCCGATCGTTTCATTCCGGTTCGATGGCGCCGGGGCCCGCATGTTCGCCGACATCACTTCAGCGAACGTAGGCCGGCCGTTTGCCATCGTTCTTGACGGCAAGGTTCTCAGCGCCCCGGTCATCCGCGAACCGATCATCGGCGGGTCGGGCCAGATCAGCGGGAGTTTCACCGTCGAGGATGCCGTGGTTCTGTCGGCGCTGCTGCGCGCCGGCGCTCTGCCCGCTCCCTTGACGGTGATCGAGGAGCGCAGCGTCGGCCCCGATCTCGGCAGTGACTCCATCAAGATGGGCATCTACGCCGGCCTGGCCGGCTTCGCCCTCGTCGTCGGCTTCATGGTTGCTCTTTACGGAAC
>CAYWVA010000348.1:0-3248 GCA_964461545.1 uncultured Rhizobiaceae bacterium
GCGAGCAGCATGGCTCCGGCCGCGATCAGGCTTCGGCGAGTGAACGCTATGCTCATGGATCGATCCTCCCTTGAATTCTTGCTCTAGGCTCCGGTCTAGGCTCCGGCCCTTGGGTTCGGCACCTGCCTGGGCGGAGTCATCGCATTTGACAGTTCAAATATCAATAGGCAAAATCCAAATCATCCGGTATTCTGCATTACCTCTGGAAGCACCACTCGGCCGCCGCTTCTGCTTGGCGACGGGCTCCCGATGTGCGAAATGTCGCGAAGCCGATGCGAGGATGGTTCTCACGCCCATGGCCACTCTGTCGCCTCATAACGATACCGTCGGTGAATCCGCCTACCGCCGCATCAGGCACGACATCATCTTCGGCCAGCTGGCGCCGGGGTCGCGCCTGCGCCTGGAGCGCTTGAAGGATGCCTATGCGGCGAGCGTCAGCACCCTGCGCGAAATCCTCTATCGCCTGTCCTCGGAAGGCCTCGTGCTGGCCGAGGGCCAGAAAGGGTTTGAGGTCTCTCCCGTGTCACAGAGGCACTTCCGGGAACTGGCGGCGATGCGCGAACTGCTGGAGGGCCACGCCATGACCCAGTCGTTCGAGCTGGGCGACATGGACTGGGAAGCCAGAGTGGTTTCGGCGCATCACAAGCTGGCGCGCATGGAGCAGCAGATGCTGTCTGGAAACCGCACCGAGGCCGAAGCCTGGAAGCGCTATGACTGGGAGTTCCACCATGCGCTGATTTCCGCCTGCGGCTCGACCGCCCTGATGCAGACCCACGCGCCGATCTTCGACCAGTATCTGCGATACCAGATCATTGCGGTGATCTTCCGGGGCCAGGCTGCTGCCGATGAGCATCAGCAGTTGCTTGCCTGTGCGCTCGAGCGCGACGCCTCCCGCGCAAGGAAAATCCTCGGGCAGCACATTTCGGCCTGTGTCGAGCACACGTTGGAAAACGGCATTCTCCAGGAGGCATACGCCACATGAACGTCGTGCAGCTCAGCGGCGGCACCGGCAATGAGATCGAGACGATCGGCGAGAGCGCTTACGCCCGGATTCGCGTCGACATCATCTCAGGGCTGCTGGCGCCAGGTCAGCGACTGAGGCTGGACAAGCTGCGTCGAACCTACGGTGCCAGTGTCAGCACGCTGCGTGAGATCCTCAGCCGGCTGTCGTCGGAGGGACTAGTGCTCGCCGAAGGTCAGCGCGGTTTCGAAGTTCCGCCCGTGTCGGTGGAGAACCTGAAAGAGATAGCCGACTTGCGCCTGCTTCTGGAAAATCGCGCCCTCGAGGACTCCTTCGCGGCCGGCGATTTGGATTGGGAGGGCCGCGTCGTGGCTGCCCATCACAAGCTTGCCTCGATGGAACGGCGCATGGGTCAGGGGGATCGTAGCCAAACCGGCTTGTGGAAGCGTTACGATTGGGAGTTTCACCAGGCGCTGATATCGGCCTGCGGGTCCCAGGTGCTGATGGAGACCCACGCGGCGGTGTTCGACAAATACCTGCGCTATCAGCTGATCGCATTGTCGTTTCGCGGCGACATCGCTGCCACCGAACACAAGATTCTTCATGACTGCGCCCTTAACCGCGATGCTGAGACGGCGAAGGAAGTTCTATCGCGGCACGTAGAGGGGGGCGTCGAGCACGCCCTGGCCACGGGAACGATAGGCTAGCCGACCGTCAGCGCCCATCATCTATTGGGAATTTCGTCTGATAGAAATCATTTGATCTGTTGAATCGGCAATCCTCATCGGGATATATGTGGTGATGCTCGAGGGTTGTTCGGGCAGCCGGAGGAGGCCCGTGACCGGGGTAAGGCTTGGACTGATAGGCGACAACATAGCCCGCTCGAAGTCACCGCTACTGCACGTCGAGGCAGGGCGGCTGTGCGGGCTGGAGGTCAGCTATGAGCGACTGGTTCCCGCCGACATGGGGCTCTCATTCGAGGCCGTGTTCGAACGCTGCCGCGGGGGCGGATTCCATGGCATCAACATCACGTATCCCTACAAGGAACAGGTCGTCCCGCTGGTGCGGATCGATGACCCCGAGGTGAGCAGACTTGGTGCCTGCAACACGGTGCTGTTCTCTGGCACCTGCGCTGCAGGTTACAACACCGACCATTCCGGCTTCCTCGCGGCCTATCGCAGTGTATTCGCTGGACGCAGGCCGGGGACGGTGGCCATGGCCGGGGCCGGCGGCGTCGGCAAGGCGATTGCCTTCGCGCTGGCTGTGCTCGAGGCCCGTCACTTGCGCCTGTTCGATTCGCATCGGGAAAGGGCTAATGCGCTTGCGCAATCGATCGGCGCCGCGGCGACCGGAATGGCGGTCGAGGTTTGCAGCGATATCGCTCAGGCGGCGAGCGGTGCGGACGGACTTGTGAACTGCACCCCGCTCGGCATGACAGGGTATCCGGGAACTGCCGTGCCGGCGGCGCTCATGGGCACGGCGAAATGGGCGTTCGATGCGGTCTATACGCCGGTGGAAACCGAGTTCATGACGGATGCGCGCGCTGCGGGGCTCGAGGTGATGAGCGGCTATGAACTCTACTTCCACCAGGGGGTGGACGCATTCAGGCTGTTCACCGGCAAGGAGGTTGACCAGATGGCCTTGCGTAGCATTCTCGCCGGGTTCAAAGCCGAGCGAACCCTTCCATGAAGACCTCGATAGCCACGGTGTGCATCAGCGGCGACCTCAGGGAGAAGCTTGCGGCGATCGCTTCGGCCGGGTTCGATGGCGTCGAGATCTTCGAGAACGATTTCCTCGCCTTCGACGGCACCCCGGCCGAGGTCGGCCGCATGATCCGCGACCACGGGCTGGAGATCACGCTGTTCCAGCCGTTTCGCGATTTCGAGGGCATGCCGGAACCGCAACGGAGCCGCAACTTCGATCGGGCGGAGCGCAAGTTCGATCTGATGCAGGAACTCGGAACGACCCTGATGCTGGTGTGCTCCAATGTGTCGCCCCTGGCGCTCGGGGGCATCGACCGGGCGGCGACGGACTTCCGGGATCTGGGCGAACGCGCGGCCAAACGCGGCCTCAGCGTCGGTTACGAGGCGTTGGCCTGGGGGCGCCACATCAACGACCATCGCGACGCCTGGGAGATCGTACGCCGCGCCGATCATCCGAGCATCGGTCTGATCCTCGATTCCTTCCACACCCTGGCGCGCAACATCGACGTGGAATCGATCCGCTCCATCCCCGGCGACCGCATCTTCATCGTACAGCTCGCCGACGCGCCGCTGATCGACATGGA
>CAYWVA010000349.1:0-1978 GCA_964461545.1 uncultured Rhizobiaceae bacterium
GCGGGCCTTGCCGCGGTGGACGGCGTCACCCCCGCCGCCGGGGTGTTCCGTGGCTCGCCCCTCGAGGCGCCGCTCCCTCCTCGAGCCCGCGGCCAGCCCCGCCGGTGGAATCCTGCCGGGGCATGCCGCGAAGGTGGCCTGGACACGCTCATCCCCGGCGTGCTCGACCATTCGATCGCGAAGTCCATCAGATCGTGCTCGGTGATCAGTGGCGAAGATCGGTGGCGACCGCAGAAGCCTGTCCCGCTCGCCCGCCGACCAGATACTCTCATCGACCTTTCACCAGACAGCCGACAGACTGCCGGTTGCGGTACTCCAGGGCTTCGCCCTGTTAGCTCGGATGGTTCTTGTTCGTGAGGGTTTCACCTGATCGCGGATCTTTTCTTGACTGGTCCTTACTTGGGTCCCCAGGTCATCCCCTGACGTACATTTACATTCTTGAACGTCCTATCACCCGCCTGCTCTCTTCTCGCCGCGAAAAGCGCCACGAATGACAGCAGGCGGACGTAAAACAGGAGCCCTGATGGCTTCGCCATCCTTCCGCCGTTCTGTCCCTGGCGTCGCGATGAATAAGCAAGCTTGCTCCGGCCGGCGGGTCAGGACAAAGCGCCCCAAATCCTGCCTCGATCGGAGGTCCCGTGCCCCTCGAGGGCTATGGTCTGGATTCCGGCGAGGAGAGAAACTCGGCGAGCTCGAATTCATCGATCCGGATCCGCCCACCTTCGAGATAGTAGGCCTCGAGCTTGCCGGCTGTGATCCAGCGTCGCACTTCTCGGATCGCCACGTCAGCGCGATCCGCCGCTTGCTCGATGGTGAAGAACCTGCGGCACGTCGGCGGCGCTGCACCGGCCGTGCTCTCGGTCCGATCGGCGGTCTGAGTCTCCACCTGGCATGTCATTTCATTCTCCGACCCGATGTGCTCGGGCGGCGTGTCGCCGTGCTTGTTTGCGATCGTGTGCTATGCGCCATCGTGGGTCCCGCGGCGCCGCGTGCCTGCCGAGTGACCGGGCCAACGCCACGAGCGCGGCCCGCCCTGGCGAGGAGCGAGGTCGGTCCGGCCGCCCTCGTCGGCCGAATGGCTTCGCACGGGGACACGCCGTTTGATGGCGCCTGTCCGGCTCCGACCGGCAACGCTCGGTATGGATCGCATGCTGAAGCAAAACACTCATCCGTCAGTTTTCGTCATCGCTGCCCGTATGTCCACGCAGCTGGCCCACTCGAAGCACTTATTTCTGGAGTGGTATGACCGTTGGCCCGGCCGCCACCGGCCACTTTGTTCAAGCCGTTGAGAATGCTGCGGGCCCATCGCTCGCGGCTCGCACTCGGAAGGCATGTGGTTCCTCGAGCTAGCCCGGGCTGTTCGGGCTCCCACATAGGGTGCTCCCCAAGGCAACGCCCGTCGGCCGCGGCAGGTGAGGACGAGCTGGGAAGCCAGGGTGGTTTGCACGGCGCTCGGCGGGCGCAGCTCCTGGACGACCAGGCTGGATTTCCGGCCTACCGCTGAGGGCGCACACATACCTCCAGGCGGGCGCGGCCCCCTTGCGGAATGGCGAGACGGTCGACCGCGAGAACTCCCTCCCGGGAGCTCACGGGGCCGCGTGGCGTCACCTGCTCAGAGCTTTGGGGTGTTGCTAGCTCTGGCGAGGACCGTGATAGCTCCGGCCAGGAGTGCAGGGCCCCACCCTAGCGGCAGTCGCTCGGCCTACGCGCTTTGCGGCTGCCTCGAGCTCAGCCCCGAATAGGGCGACGCGGTACACCAGCAGGTTCGCTGGACATCGCGACGAGGGGCCATCGGCTCGGGTGCCCAGGACGAGGCCGGTCACCCGAGACCATGCCTTTCGTTGGTGGCGGCCAGCTCCTCTTTGGGCTTCGGGTTGCAATTGATTGCAACGCGGACTTGGCCGGCGCGACGATGCCCCCGCTCGGACGCTTGGTCTGCTGCACCTGCCAGAAGTCACGGCGACGCCGACATCTCGCG
>CAYWVA010000349.1:2078-3228 GCA_964461545.1 uncultured Rhizobiaceae bacterium
CGGGAGCGCCACCCAGCGGAAGCAGGTCCTGGGTGATCTCTTGCGCCCCGGGTTGGCCGATCTGGTCCGCTGATGGCCTGCTGGCCGTACCCTGGGCGAGCTGGCTCGTCTGTCTTGTCGCGGTCGGGGTGGCGCAGCTTCCGCCCGCTCGCAAAGGTGACAGGCGCGGTCGCGAAATGCACGCGATCTGGACGCCATGTTCTTGTCGGCCGCGTCGCAGAGGGCTATGGCTGCTTAGGATCCCGCCGGCGGTCACTGAACTCACCCCGGGTGCAGCCCGCGTCGCGCAGCGAACGAGCAACCTCACCCTCTTCGAACATCGTAACCGACCTGACGTCTTAATCTCCGGCTTCGATCGCTTCGGTCGCTTAGGTCGCACCCTCGCTGAGTGCACGCGCGTGCATTTGACCGAGCGATAGCTGCGCCCGACCCCGTGCGCGCTGGCGTAGAGAGCCCACCAAGGCAGCCGGCGGTGTTCCGCGACCAAGGCGACCAAAGCGACCAAAGTCGGTTATGTGCTCGTTCCCTCCATGCCCGACCGAGGGTCACGAGGTGGCGTACCACCGAGTCTCGGGTCGACCCCGGGTCTTGATCGCGACCTTGGTCACGAGCCCCATGGCCTCCAACTGGGTGAGGGCACGTTTGAGGTCGTCGACGCGCACATGCCGACCGAACAGATCCCGGATCTGCGTGCCGCTGAGCCCGTCCTCGCCGGCGTCACTCAGTGCACCCAGGAGCTTCTCGGAGACCCAATCACGGGCCTGACCGAGAAGGACATAGCGGGCCGACTCCTCGCAATACCGCCAGACCTCGCGGGCGGCGATGAGGTGATGGGCACGCACGGTCGCGCTGCCGTCGAGGAGAGCGTAGATCAAAGCCAAGCGTACCACCTGGGCCGCAGCGCGGCTCGTTGCGGCCCCGAACAGCCCGGGCCGGTCGGCCGACAGTTCCCTATGCATCTTGGCCCACAGCTCACGGGCGGGGCGATCGCGCTCCATCAGCCCGATCTTACGCGCGGCCTCGAGGGCCTTACGAAGCTGATTGCCCAGCTCATTGATCTCCGCGGCGGTCAAGCGACCTGCCTCGGGTAAGTATTTCGAACGGGCTGTGCAAACTAGGAGCATGCGGTTGACCAGGCCACTCGTAATCA
>CAYWVA010000350.1:0-3215 GCA_964461545.1 uncultured Rhizobiaceae bacterium
CTGTCATGGCCATCCCCAGCACACCTTGGATCAAATCCTCCTTGCCTGTCGTCTGGCCACTGCTGGAGTTGAATACGAAACGGTCATCCACGATGCGACGCAACGCCGCCTCATCCCGGCTGAGCTCCGCCGCGACATATGCATCCTCCGCATCCAGGACGCGTTGCTCCTCCGACTCGATGATGGGCTCGTTGCCAACTTCGGCACGGCTCTCGACGCCACCTGCGAGACTAGCTGCGAGGAGAATTGATACGACGCGAATACGCACTTTGGTGTCCCTCTTGAGCCAATGCGATAATGAAGAGGCCTTCGTCTGGAAGGAAAAGGCCGCCGCGGCCGGACACCTTGCACCTTCCAACAACAAGGTTGGCGGGAATCCGATGGGCTGCGCAACTTGTAAAGTGACCTCAAGTGGACCTTCGCCAATCCCGGCTTCACGTTCACTGACGTTCTGATCGATGGAGTTCCGACACAGGCGACTTCGGCAGGCCGGCCATCAGGCGGATGAAATTCGGCTCGGCAAATCCCTGGTTCGATAACTCCGCCGCCAGCTCCTTCGCCTCCTGCGTGCGGCCGAGGACCCACAGCAACATTGCACGAATCGCGCGGTGACGGGGGTCGGTTTGGCCCGGATCCACCATATCGAGCCCTGCAGCCCACAACTGTCTGGCCTGGTCTGTGTGTCCCTCGGCGGCCATGATTTGGCCGGCAAAATAGCGGCTCTTCGCCAGTACGACCTCGTAATTAACAGCATTGACGCTTTTCTCAGCCGGGATCCGCGCATGCTCCAGTAGCGGGGCCAACGCTAGCCGTGCTTCCTGCAGGCGTCGGGCATCGAGCAGACACGCGGCCTTCTCGGACAGGAGGCGCCATCGGGTGAGATTTCCCACGTCCATATCGGTCGCCGTCACCAAAAGATCCGCCGTGACCGCAAGCCCAGCCTCGGCCATCGACACGGCCTCCGTGCAGCGCTGGCTAGCGCGCAAGACACGGGATTCCTGTTCCATGACACTGGCCAGTTGCCATTGCCACCGTGCGTTTTCCGGATCGACGATTGCCAGCGCACGGGCATGACTCAACGCCTCGCTGCTGACCCGCTGCGCCTCCCCGAGATCCCCCATCAGCAACAGCACGCGGCTGTAGAAAACCTGCCGCAACACTTGCTCCCTCTGAATGTGGCGATCGTCCGGTCGTGATGCCAGCAACTCCGTCGTCAGCTGCAATGTCCTGGCGTGCAGATCGCGCGCGATTCTCAGGTCACCACGACTTTCGCGTATGGATGCCAGCCAGGAGTGAAATTCGATCTGCGCTCGCAGCAGTTCCACATCGGCCGGTGCATCCTCGAGCATACCTTCGATGACATTCCTGGCTGATTCATAGTGCCGGATAGCCTCATCACGGTCCCCTTGGGCAAAGGCCAGGCCGCCAAGATTGCCGAGCGCGTATCCCCGCTCAAGCTGCCATTCCCGGTTGGCGGCATCCAGCTCCACCAGCCGTTCAGCGATCTTGAAATATTCGGTCATCGGCGCGACCGCAGCACCCAGGTGGCCTGTTTGCCAGTGCGTGTAACCAACCCAGAACCACGCGTTGCCGAGCGCGAAAAGCCAATCCTGGTTGTCGGGCGATCGGCTGCTCAGCTCCCGACTGAGGTTGAGCGACTCCTGGAAGGCCGCCAGGGCCGGTGCAAACTCGCCGAGCGAGAGGCGCACATCCCCGATCTGCCGCAATGCTTCCGCGCGCCGCAAGAGTGATTCATTCGTGATGTCCCGCTCATCCAGCGATGAAAAGTAGGCCATCGCCTTGTCACCGACGATCTTCAGCACTTCGAGCCTGCCGACCGGCTCGAGGTGCTCGCGAAAGTCGCCGAGCATGAAACCGATGAGGTCCTCAGCGCTGTCACGATTGCGTACGGCGTCCTGGCGAGCAAGCGACGCTGTGATAGCCAGTGCCCCCGTAATCAGCACGCCCGCGAGGGATGTCGCGGTGATCAGCAGAAGGCGCCTCTGTTGTCGCCGGTGCTCGCGCTGCTTGAGTTCGTCGAACCCCACACCAAGCAGGCCGCCGATGAGTTTCAGCTTGGCGTTGGTCTTGCCGTCCTTCCCCGGTCGCAGGTCGGCCGCAATGGGCTCCGCCGCCCGGTCCGACAGACCGCCATCGGGATCGAGCTCAAACCGCAGTGACGGCGCAAAACATTCCTGCGATTCCTCGCCGGGCCTGGTGCTGGCATTGGGCTCGCCATCGACGACCAGCGTGAGAAGTCGATTGCCCCGGTTCATGCGCTTGAACAGGCGCACTTCCTCATCCACCCACCGGGAGCGGGCGGCCGATGGCGAGCAAATGACGATCAGGTGACGCGACGCCTCGAGGGCCGCCGAGACTGTGCTGCTCAGGTCCGCCGCACCAGTCAATTCGTCGCGATCGCGAAACACTGGTGTCAGACGGCCGGGGACGGGACCGTGAGCTGTCGTGCGTCCGATCAGCCGCCCGGGAGTGCGGTACGTTTCCAGTGCCCGGTGGAGCCAACGACTCCATTTTTCATCAGCGTGGCTATAGCTGATGAACGCAAAGTACTTGTAGTCATCCGCCACGGCGGCCCGATGCCGATCTCTGCTTCAGTGGCTTGCGGAAAATCAGCTTCATCCGGTTGGACTCCCCGGTCGCATCCATGGCCACACGTTTCTCCGAATCCTCGCGGCTGGTCGCGTAACTCGGCGGCGTGGCTCCATATTTGTGTACGAAGTTAGTCTACAACAGCATCTCCGCTGCCTTCTTCATTCCCTGGTCCCAGGTTCGCCCTCGAGCACTAGCCAAGAGACCGGTGCCTCATCGAGGCGCCGGGGATGCCTGGCGGGCCCACCATGATTTTCAAGGGCTTAGGGGAGCTATGCCGGGAGGTGAAGGGATTGGAATCCCTTGGTGTCTCCATAGGTGGGCGGCGGGCCTGCGCCGGTGGGATGCTAGTCAACCGGCAACCCGACTCTGCGGATGTCTCGGTTTACGGGACGTCCAGTTGAAATAGATCGCTTCCGATATCCCAAGCTCTCGGCAGCCCTCCTCCACGGTCCATCCAACTTCAATCTGCTTCAGCGCCTCGCCAACCTGCGTTTCGGCAAAAGCTGCTCTGTGTGAGTGCATTCACGTTACCTGGTTCTGTCAGGTGGCTGCCTCAGTTATAAAGTATCTTTTTGGCCGGGTACTTGAGTCATTCATGGGAG
>CAYWVA010000351.1:0-1518 GCA_964461545.1 uncultured Rhizobiaceae bacterium
TGGCCAGCACATGATCGCGCATGATGCCGTAGCGGATCGAGCGGGTGCCGCAGGAATTGTTGCCCGCCATGCCGCCGATGGTGGCGCGCGAGGCGGTCGATATGTCGACCGGGAACCACAGCCCGTAGGGCTTGAGCGCCCGGTTGAGTTCGTCGAGGACGATCCCAGGCTCGACCACGCAGCGCCGATTGGCGGCATCGATCTCCACGATGCCATTGAAGTGGCGGGTGGTGTCGAGGACGAGCGACTCGTTGACCGTCTGGCCGCACTGCGACGTGCCGCCGCCGCGCGCAAGAATGCTCACGCCTTCGTCGCGGGCGATGGCCAGTGCAGCGGCGACATCTTCAGCATGGCGCGGCGCCGCGACGCCAACAGGCATCACCTGATAATGGGAAGCGTCGGTGGAATAGCGGGCGCGGGTGAACGGGTCGAAACGCACCTCGCCGCCCAGCGCCCTGCCGAGCCGCTCCTCAAGTCCAGAACGTCCAGCCATTGAGTTCCTGTCGATCCAATCCTTGCCCCGCGCCCGGCATGGGTCGCGATAATGAATTCATAATCCGCCCGCCGCAAGCGCAGGGGGTCTCGCGCCGGTCCAATGGGGTAGCCTAATGCGTGCCAGCTGGGCTATGGTCGACCGAAGCCATCTCAAAGCGACGCCTTTAGAAACCACCAACAGGAGGAATTGATGAGCATCTTGAAGTCTATAGCGAGAAGTATGGGCGCGGCTGTGCTGGCCGCGGTGTTCGCCGCCAGTGCGATGGCCCAGACCGAGATCACCTTCGGCCATGTCGGTGGCCCGACGTCGCTGTTCAATGTCACGGCCGAGCGCTTTGCCGAAATCGCCAACGAGCGGCTTCCTGAAGACTACCGGGTGGTCGTCTACCATTCGAGCCAGCTCGGCAACGATTCGGAGCTGCTTCAGAAGCTACGCCTCGGCACCGTCCATCTGGCGCTGCCCTCCACCATCATGTCGTCGGTCGCCGACGAGTTCGGGTTGTTCGAGCTGCCCTATCTGGTGCGCGATCGCGAGCACATGAAGCGCATCGAAGAGGAGATCTTCTGGCCGAGACTCCATCCACTCCTGGAACAGCAGAACTACAAGGTTCTGGCGGTGTGGGAGAACGGCTTCCGCAACATCACCAACAATGTGCGCCCGATCGTGACGCCGGACGACCTGCAGGGCATCAAGCTGCGCACCCCAAGCGGTGTGTGGCGGGTGCGGATGTTCGAAGCCTACGGTGCCAGCCCCTCGCCGATGGAGCTTTCCGAAGTGTTCATGGCGCTGCAGACCGGCGTCATGGACGGCCAGGAGAACCCGCTCACGCAGATCACCGGCCAGCGTTTCCAAGAGGTGCAGAAGTACCTGTCGCTGACGGGCCATGTCTATACCCCGGCCTATGTTACCGCCGGCGCGGCCTTCCAGCGGTTGCCCGAGGAAATCCAGGAGATCCTCACCCAAGCCGCCAAGGACACCCAGGACTTCGTCTATGAGGCGGCCGCCAGGATGGACAACGAGCT
>CAYWVA010000351.1:1618-3193 GCA_964461545.1 uncultured Rhizobiaceae bacterium
TGCTGGAGCTGATCTCCGGCATCCTCATCGTGGGGCTGACCGCCGTGGTCGTCTATGCCGTCGTGTGGCGTTACGTGGGCGGCGCCTCGCCGCGCTGGTATGACGAGGTCGCCTCGATCATGCTGGTGTGGCTCACCTATTACGCTGGGGCGCTCGCCGCCTTGAAGCGCGGCCACATTACCGTTGACGGGGTGCTGCTGTCCCTTCCGCCGCCTTGGCGGATGGCCGGGACCATCGTGTCGGAGGCCCTGGTCATCGCGTTCTTCGTCGTGCTCGCCTGGATGGGCATCGTCGTGCTTCAGATTCTCGGCGGCATGAGCCTCATCTCGCTCAGGTGGGTGCCGGTGCAGTTCACACAGTCGGTCATTCCCGTTGGCGCCGCCCTGTTCATCATCGCCCAGCTGCTCAGCATGCCGCGCCACTTAGCGAAGGTGCGCGCTGGGATTTCGCAGCACCAGGAGGAGATCGCCCAGGCCGTTGCAGATGCGGAGCAGGCGTTGGAAAGCGAAGCCGAGCCGTTTCACGACGGCTCCGGAGAGCGGCCGTGACCATTCTCCTCATGTTGCTCGCCCTGTTTGCGCTCATCCTCATCAACGTGCCGATCGCGGTGGCGCTCGCCATCGTTGGGGTGGTCGCGATGTGGCTGACGCAAGGACCCGATTTCCTCCCCAACGTGGCTTTGGTCATGTTCGAAGGGGCGCGCAGCTTTCCGCTGCTGGCCATCCCCATGTTCATTCTGGCTGGTGCCCTGATGAACGCATCGAGCATCTCGCGCCGGCTTTTTGCTTTCGCCTCGGCGCTGCTCGGCTTCATCCGGGGCGGACTGGCGATGGTCAATGTCGGGGTTTCGATCTTCTTCTCGGAGCTCTCGGGCTCGGCGGTCGCCGGGGTGGCCGCCACCGCTCCGGTGCTCATCCCGGCTATGCACAAGCGCGGCTATCCGCGCCCGTTCAGCGCCGCGGTCACCTCTTCGTCCGCGACGCTGGCGATCATCCTTCCCCCTTCGATCCCGATGATCCTGTACGGCGTGATGGCCGAGGTGTCGATCGTACAGCTGTTCGTGGCCGGCATCGTGCCGGGCCTGCTGGCCGGGTTCCTGATGATGGTGCTGTGCTACTACTACGCCCGCCGCCATGGCTGGCCGGTCGAAGAAGCCTTCGATCTGTGCCGGGTGTGGGTGACCTTCAAGCAGGCCTTCTGGGCGCTGTTTCTGCCCGTCATCATCCTGGGCGGCATCTTCGGCGGCATCGTCACAGCAACCGAGGGAGGCGCGCTCGCCGTGGTCGCAGCCCTCGTCCTCGGCTTGTTTGTCTTCCGCGATCTCGACTGGAAATTCCTCTACCGGGCCATCATCGAAGGGGCGACCCAGACGGCGGTGGTGATGCTCCTGGTGGCGGCCTCGGCCCTGGTCGGGGTCTATCTCACCGAGATGCGCATTCCAGGCCAACTGGCCGCGGCCATCCTGACCGTCACCGAAAGCCAGTGGGCGATTCTGGCCCTGCTCAACATTTTCTTTTTGCTGATCGGCCTGTTTCTCCATTCCGCCGCGGCCATCATCCTGGTGGTGCCGGTGGT
>CAYWVA010000352.1:0-3179 GCA_964461545.1 uncultured Rhizobiaceae bacterium
GATGCTCCCCCCAGTCGAAGCCCAGCCAGCGCACGTCGCGCTTGATGGCGTCGATATACTCCTGCTCCTCCTTGGCGGGATTGGTGTCGTCGAAGCGCAGGTGGCAGCGACCGCCGAACTCCTCGGCCACCCCGAAATTGAGGCAGATGGACTTGGCATGGCCGATGTGGAGATAGCCGTTGGGCTCCGGCGGGAACCGGGTCACGATCTCACGGGCCCCGGCGGCGAGATCGGCACGGATGATGTCGCGGATGAAATCGCGCCCCGTCTCGGCCGCCGGCTCGGCTACGCTCATGCTCGCTGCTCCCTTCGCCGGCCCTGCCGCCGGCCGGCGCTTTGTGGCAGATCGCGCCGCGTGCGCCAAGCCTGCGCCTTAAGTGCGCCCACCGCGGCCCGACTTGCCGAGGAGAACGTCCTTGGCCTGGTTGATCTTGGTGGCCAAATAGTCGGTGCCGCCGTGGTCGGGGTGGGAGATCTTCATGAGCCGGCGATGGGCGGTGCGGATCTCCTCATCGCTGGCGTCGCGGCCGACCCCCAGGACGGCGCGGGCCTCGTCGGGCGTCATGGTGCCGCTGCTGCGCGGCGGCGGGCCGGTCCGCTGGCCCCCTGGACCTGCCTCAGCCCTCCCGTCCGCGCCATCGCCGCTACCTCGCCAATCGGGATAGGCATGGTCGAGATAGGCCTCGAGCAGCGTGGCACTCTGGTCGGGAACCGCCCGGCACGCCTGGAGAAGCTCTTGCAGAGCCTCGGGGTCGAGATCCCTCAGCCGGCGCCCGGCCCACGGTTCTGCTAGCACTTCGCCGTCGATGGCGCCGCTGTCGTGGTCGAGTTCCATGACCAGCATGCTGGTCTTGACGGTCGATTTCTGTCCACTCGAACGTCGGCCCCACGGAAATCCGAGGCTGCCCAGATTTCCCATGCGCAGCATGCCCACGCCCATCAGGAAGACCGGCACCGCGACGGGCAACTGGCCGCGCAACGCCAGCAACAGGCCCACTGCCATCAAGACGCCGGCCAAGGTGCGCTGGATGAGCCGCACGACATTGCCCGGACTGGCGTAGGCAAACGCCCTGGCGGCCAGTACGAGCAGTATGACAGCGATAAGCGCGCTCAGCGCATAGGCCATCTCAGATTCACTTCAACTGCTGGAGCAGCAGCGTGGCCTCTCCACCCTTTCCCCTGCTCAACTCGGCCAGGGCCTGTCGCCCGCCCGCGGCGTAGACGGCCACCGCCGAAAGCAGTTCGCGCAGTTGCCGTGCCGAGCCCTGGTCGAAGCGGCAATAGGCGCCGCGGGTCAGCCGGGCGATCTCGCGGAAACCTTGCTCGGCAAACGGTTCGCGACCGTCCTGAAACATGAAGATCGGCACGCCCAGAATGGCGATCTCGCCAGCCCTGGCGCACAGATGATCGATGTTTTCCTCCATGCAGTCGCCAACATAGACCACGGCATTGACCTTGCGTTGCGACGCCTCCTTGCGAATATGGGCCAGCACCTTGCCGATCTGGGTGTTGCCGCCGCGGCACTGGACCTGGGTCATCAACCGGGCGAGTGCCGAGGGGTCGCTCACCCATTTTGAGGCCCGACACTCGCCGAAGCCGCGGAAATATACCAGCTGGACATCAAGCCCACCGACCCGTGCCGTCTCGGCAAACATCTCCGCCTGGATATGCAGCGCCCGGTCCCAGGCGGGCTGCCGGCTCATCGTGGCATCCATGGCGAAGATCAGCCGGCCGCGCTCGCTGCCGGTGCCAGGCGCCGGGGCCATGGCCTTCATCTTGGCGAGAAACTCGGCAACCTCGTTGTCGTTCGAGGTTTCGGCCGGAGGCTCGCCTGGCTCGGTCGGTATGGGCGGCTTGTGGGACGTCATGGGGTACCGAATGCTGCCAAAGCTCATGGCCCAAAGGCTCATAGCCCAAAGATATGAACTGTCGCGCCAAAATGCAAAACTAGCGGCGCTCCTCGGCGGCCAGCGACAATAGCGCAGCATTGCCGCCCAGCGCCGTCGTGTCGATCGAAACCACCCGTTCGGTCGCGAAGCGGTGAAGATAGTGCGGGCCGCCGGCCTTGGGTCCGGTGCCCGACAGGCCCTCGCCGCCGAACGGCTGGGCGCCGACCACCGCACCGATCTGGTTGCGGTTCACATACATGTTGCCGACCCGCACCATGCGGCGGACCTCCTCCATGGTCCGCTCGATGCGGGTGTGCAGGCCCAGGGTAAGGCCGTAGCCGGTCGCATTGATGGCTTCGCACACCTCGGCCAGCCGATCGGCGTGATAGCGCACCACATGAAGAACAGGCCCGAAAACCTCGCGTTTCAACGCTGACAGGTCATTGATCTCATAGGCGCATGGGGCCACGAAGATGCCGTTGCCGGTCTCCGCCGACAGCTTGAGATCGATGATTGTACGCGCCTCGCGCCGCATGCGTTCCTTGTGCGCATCGAGGCCGCGGCGCGCCTCTTCGTCGATGACCGGTCCGACATCGGTGGCGTAGTCCAGTGGATCGCCGACCTTGAGTTCGGCAATGGCGCCTGTCAGCATGGCAATGAGCTTATCAGCGATGTCTTCCTGCACGAACAGAATCCGGGCCGCCGAGCAGCGCTGCCCGGCACTGTCGAAGGCCGATATCACCACATCGCGCACCGCCTGCTCGGGCAGAGCGGAAGAGTCGACGATCATGGCGTTCATGCCGCCGGTCTCGGCGATGAGCGGCACGATCGGCCCGTCGCGATCGGCCAGCGCGCGGTGGATGATCGTGGCGGTCTCGTTGGAGCCGGTGAATGCCACCCCGGAAACGCCAGGGTCGGCGAGCAGCCGCCCGCCCAGCCGTGCGCCGTCGCCCGGCAAAAGCGACAAGACGTCGCCCGGCACGCCGGCCTGGTGCAGCAGCTTGACGGCCTCGAAGGCCACGAGCGGCGTCTGCTCGGCCGGCTTGGCGATTACCGCGTTGCCGGCGGCCAGCGCCGCCGACATTTGGCCGGTAAAGATGGCGAGCGGGAAGTTCCACGGGCTGATGCACACGAACACCCCGCGCCCGGCAAGCACAAGCTCGTTGCCCTCCCCGGTCGGGCCGCCGAGCCGCAACGGCTCTGTAAACTCCGTCCTTGCCCGCTCGGCGTAGTAGCGCAGGAAATCCACCGCCTCGCGCAGATCGGCCAGCGCGCTTTCGAACGTCTTGC
>CAYWVA010000353.1:0-3169 GCA_964461545.1 uncultured Rhizobiaceae bacterium
GAGCGGCCGGAACCGGTCGCCGTTGCGGCCCCCGGCTCGAGGCCCAGCGCCACGGCCGGCAGACCATGGCGCTCCTTGAGCCGCGCCGCCACCAGGCCAAGGATGCCGGGGTGCCAGTTGTTGCCGGCGACCAGCAGGAACGGCAGTTTCGGAGAGCGTTCAAGCGCCGCGGCGGCCTGCACTTGAGCGGCATCGACGACGGCCATCTCGATCTTCTGGCGTTCGCGGTTCAGCCGTTCGAGCTCCCGGGCGAGCGCCGCCGCCCTGCCGGGGTCGTGCGTCATCAGCAACTCCAGGCCGAGCCGGGCATCGTCGATGCGGCCCGCCGCATTGAGGCGCGGCCCCAGGACGTAGCCAAGGGCATGCACATCGGGGCGCCGGCTGAGGCGGGCGACATCGGCCAGCGCCACCAGGCCGGGACGCTGGCGCGCCGCCATCACCTTCAGTCCCTGGATGACAAAGGCACGGTTGAGACCGGTGAGCGGCACCGCGTCGCACACCGTGGCGAGCGCCACCAGATCGAGCCCGGCCAGCAGGTCCGGTTCGCCCCTGGCGCCCCACAAGCCGCTGCGCCGCAGGCGCCGGTTGAGCCCGGCAAGCAGCATCATGGTGACTCCGGCGGCGGCGAGATATCCGAGCCCGGAGGTGTCGTCCTGGCGGTTGGGGTTGATGATGGCGCAGGCGTGCGGCAGGTCCTCGCCTGCCGGATGATGGTCGACGATGATCGCATCGAGGCGGCAATCGGCGGCATGGGCGATGGCCTCGTGGGCAGCGACCCCGCAGTCAAGCGTCACAACGAGGCTGGCGCCTTTGTCTTTGAGGGCCGAGATGGCGGCCGGAGTGGGACCGTAGCCCTCCGCCAGGCGGTCGGGAATGTGGATCACCGTCGGCGCCCCGGCGGCCTCAAGATAAAGCGCCAGCAGCGCCGTTGACGCCATGCCGTCCACGTCGTAGTCGCCGATGATGCCGATGCGCTCGCCCGCCTCCATGGCCCGCACCAGGCGGTCGACGCCGGCTTCCATGTCGGCCAGCACCGCCGGATCGGGCATCAGCGCGCGCAAGGTCGGATTGAGATAGCCCTCCACCGCATCGAGCGGCACCGAGCGGGCGGCCAGAACCCGCCCCAGAACGTCAGGAAGGTCGTGGCGCTGGCAGATCGCCAGGGCATCGCGATCGTGGTCGAGCCGGGCCCGCCAGCCCCGCCCCGACAGCGAGCGAGAGACATTGAGGATGTGGCGGGCGCCGCTCACCGGGCGCGGCGCCGGTTCTTGATCCAGCGAACCGTGCCGGTGGCCGAGCGCATGACGACGGTATGGGTGGTGACCCAGTGGGGCTCGAATTTCACCCCCCGCAGCATCGAGCCATCGGTGACGCCGGTCGCTGCGAACATGACATCACCCGCGGCCATCGCCTCGACCGTGAGCTTCTTGTCCGGGTCAACGATGCCCATTCTGGCAGCGCGTTTGCGCTCCTCGGGCCGGCGCAACACCAGCCGGGCTTGCATCTGCCCGCCGATGCAGCGCAGTGCGGCCGCCGCAAGGACGCCCTCCGGGGCGCCACCGATCCCGAGGTAAATGTCGATCCCGGTTTCGGCCGGATTGGCGGTGTGGATGACGCCGGCGATGTCGCCGTCGGTGATCAGGCGGATTGCCGCCCCGGTTTCGCGCACCGCGGCGATCACATCGGCGTGCCGCGGCCGGTCGAGGATGCACGCGGTGATATCGCTCGGCGACACGCCCTTGACCTCAGCCAGGCGCTGAATGTTGTCCTGCGGCGCCAGATCGAGGTCAACCAGGCCATCCGGGAAGCCGCCGCCGATGGCAATCTTGTCCATGTAGCAGTCGGGCGCATGCAAGAGGCTTCCGCCCTCGGCCATGGCAATCACCGACAGGGCGTCCGGCATCTGCTTGGCGGTCAGCGTCGTGCCCTCCAGCGGGTCGAGTGCAATGTCGATCTTCTGGCCTTCGCCGGTGCCCACCTTTTCGCCGATGAACAGCATCGGCGCCTCGTCGCGCTCACCCTCGCCGATCACCACCGTGCCCTGCATTTCGATGCGGTTGAGGGCGCTGCGCATGGCATCAACGGCGGCCTGGTCGGCCCGGGGCTCGTCGCCACGGCCGCGATACCTGGCCGCAGCGATGGCAGCGGCCTCCGTTACCCGCGCAATTTCGATGGAGAGAATCCTGTGGAGCAAGGGCTGCCCCCTCCCGACTGTCCAGCCTCGCTTGTACTCCAGAGCGGCGCGGGCTCAAAGCCGTTCGATGCGGATCATGCGGGGTTTGGCGGCCACCAGGCCGCTTTGCACGATGGTCTCCAGCGACCCGCGCATGGCGCTCTCGAGCGTGTCGTGGGTGATGAGGATGAAGGGGGCCGTGTGGCGCGCCACCTCGTCGGCGCTGAACTCCACCGACGCCCGCGCCCGCTGCACAATACTGGCGATGGAGATCTTCTCGTCGGCCAGGATCCGCGCCACCGCGGCAACCTCTCCGGGCCGGTCATAGAGCTCGAGGGCCACGTAGTAGCCGCCCTCGTGGGCGCGCATGCGGGCGCGCTTGTAGGGCTTGAGCTGCTTGGCCGGAATGCCGAAGGCACTGGCATGGCCGCCGCCGGCGATATCGCAGATGTCGGCGGCAACGCTGGAGGCGGTCGGGTGCGCCCCTGCCCCGCGGCCCTCCAGCATCAGATCGCCAGCAAAGCTGCCCTTGATGGCCACGGCGTTGAACACCCCGTCGACGTCGGCAATGGGCGAGCCCTTGCGCACCAGCGTCGGATGAACGCGCTGCTCGATGCCGTCTTCGGTGCGCGCAGCAACCCCGAGGAGCTTGATCTTGTAGCCAAGGCCGTCGGCATGACGGATGTCGTCAAGGGTGACCTCTTCGATGCCTTCGATATAGATCGAATCGAGCGCAACTTCGGTGCCGAAGGCGAGCGAGGTCAGAATGGCCAGCTTGTGGGCGGTGTCGAAGCCGCCGACATCGAAAGTCGGGTCGGCCTCGGCATAGCCAAGCGTCTGGGCCTCCTTGAGCACCTCGTGGAAGCTGCGGCCGTCCACCGCCATCTTGGTGAGGATGTAGTTGCAGGTGCCGTTGAGGATGCCGAAGACCCGGTTGATGTCGTTGCCGGCGAGGCTTTCGCGCATGGTCTTGACGATGGGGATGCCGCCGGCGAC
>CAYWVA010000354.1:0-3166 GCA_964461545.1 uncultured Rhizobiaceae bacterium
GCGCCTGACGCTGACCGGGGCTGCCGGCAACGCCCTCGTCGCCGATGTGTTCGCTCCCCAGCGCGCTACCGAAGGGCTCGTGGTGCTCGCCCATGGCGGGGGCCAGACCCGTCATTCGTGGGGCGGCACGGCGAAGACCTTGGCCGCCAGCGGCTGGCTTGCCGTCGCTTATGACCAGCGCGGCCACGGCGACAGCGCTTGGCTGGCGGATGGCGCTTACCGGTCGGAGCACTATGCCCACGACGTGCTGGCGGTGGCGCGCCAGCTCGCCGACCTCGGCCGTGGGGCACCGGTAGTGGTCGGCGCCTCGCTTGGCGGGATTGCCGGCCTGATCGCGGCAGGCGAACTCGACGGCACGGTGCTGCGTGCTCTGGTGCTTGTCGATGTTACGCCGCACATGAAGCCCCAAGGCGTCGAGCGCATCCTCGCCTTCATGGGTGCTCACGCCGAAGAAGGCTTTGCGTCACCCGATGAGGCCGCCGATGCCATTTCGGCCTATCTGCCCCATCGGCCGCGGCCGCGGAACCTCTCCGGGCTGGCCAAGAACCTGCGCCGCGGCCGCGACGGGCGCTATCGCTGGCATTGGGATCCGCGCTTTCTCGAGGTCCGCAACAACGCCGCTCAGCACGCCGCCGCGCTCCAAAGCCGCCTCGAATCGGCTGCCCGCCGGCTCACCATTCCGGTGCTTCTGGTCCGTGGCCGCGAAAGCGAACTGGTGGGCGAGGCCGAGGCCGGGGCCTTCCGCGAACTCGTGCCGCATGCCGAGATCGCCGATGTGAGCGGCGCCCGCCACATGGTGGCCGGCGACCGCAACGACGTGTTCGGCAACGCCGTTGCGACGTTTCTCGCCCGCCTGTGACACCAGGGCGAAGTTGATCGGGCACTGGCCAGCGATGCGTCTCCGGCAAGGCTGATCGGCAGCCAGATGTCTTCTTTTTTAGGGCGCGGTCTCCACATCACAGGGCGGAAGGCCTATAGTATGGTCAAAATGGAGGGTGCCATGAACAAGGAAGCGGCAGTTCATCAGCCGGTGCAAAAGCTCGATCCCGTCTGGGACCGAATCCGCATGGAAGCCGAGGAGTCGGCCCGCAACGACCCGAGCCTCGGCGGTTTTCTGTTTGCCGCGGTGCTTAATCACGACAGCTTTGAAAATGCGCTGTGCCACCGGCTGGCGCAGCGGCTGAGCAATGCCGATCTGGGCACCGGGCTGGTGCTGCAGGCCTTCGAGGATGCCCTTGAGGCCGAACCCGAGATCGCCAGGGCCGCCAGAGCCGATATCGTTGCTGTCTTCGACCGCGACCCGGCGTGCCACCGATTTATCGAGCCGTTGTTCTATTTCAAGGGCTTTCAGGCACTCCAGACCTACCGCATGGCCCACCGGCTGTGGCATCTGGGGCGAAGGGACTTTGCCTACCATCTCCAAAGCATCTGCTCGGTCACCTTCGGCGTCGACATCCATCCCGCCGCCCGGATCGGCCGCGCCATCATGATCGACCACGCCCATTCGATCGTCATCGGCGAAACCGCGGTGGTCGAGGACGAGGTGTCGATGCTGCACAGCGTGACGCTTGGCGGCACCGGCAAGGAGCACGGCGACCGCCATCCCAAAGTGCGCCGTGGCGTGCTCATCGGAGCCGGCGCCAAGATCCTCGGCAATATCGAGATCGGCCAGTGCTCGCGCATTGCTTCCGGCTCGGTGGTTCTGCAAGATGTCCCGGCCAACCGCACTGTGGCCGGCGTGCCGGCCAAGGTGGTGGGCTATGCCGGATGCTCCGAGCCGGCCCGCAGCATGGACCACATTATCGCGGAGACCGGCGAAGCCTAGTGTCCCGACCCTCGCCTCGCGAGGGTTGCAATCAACGCAGGAGAGCCCGTGCAACCCGAAGAGATCAACAAGCTGACCGCCTTCCTGCGCCGCAAATTCAAGTTGCCGACGATCACTGTGCGCCGGCGGCCGCAGAAGGACGATTCCGCCGAGGTCTATATCGGAGACGAATTCATCGCCGTCATCTACCGCGACGATGAGGACGGCGATCTGTCGTACAATTTCCAGATGGCCATTCTCGACTTCGACCTCGAGGAAATGGGTTAGAGCCTGCGATCTGATTGGATCGCCACGCCTTCAGCTGTCCAACCCAAGGCTGCAGAGCCGCCGTGGTGAGATGGCGAGTTAGACTCCGTTCATCCTTAACGAAATTTCCGTGCCGGGACACCAATTTCGAGGCAACGGATTAGCCGGAATTCAAGCACGCGAGCCCTAAGGTAAGCGCCAACGAGACACAAAGATCGGGGGCGCTGAAATGTTTTCAAGACTGCAACAGTTGGCGGCGGTTCTTGTGGTCTGCTGGGCCGGAACCACGGCTGCGGCGGGCGGGGCGGTCAGCAATTTCAATGCGGCGGGCGAGCATGCCTTTGCCCCGGCCTATGGCCAGGCTCTGCCGCCGGTCGGTTACGTCGATTTCTGCGCCCGGCACCCGGCCGAGTGCCGCGCCATCGGCAGCTCCAAGGCCAAGGTCCAGCTGACGTCCGAGCGCTGGCAAGTCCTGCGTGAAATCAACAGCTTCGTCAATCGCAAGATCCGACCGGCCCACGACATCGACCTCTATGGCGTGTCCGAGTACTGGGCCATTCCGACCGATGCCGGCGATTGCGAAGACTATGTGCTGCTCAAGAAGCGCTACCTCGAGGGCCTCGGCTTTCCGGCCCGGACACTGCTCATCACCGTGGTGATCGAGGAGCATGGCGGTGGGCATGCAGTCTTGCTGGTGCGCACCAGCACAGGCGACCTGGTCCTCGACAATCGTCGCGACGACATCATGCGCTGGTCCGACACCAGCTATTATTTTCTCAAGCGCCAGTCACAGGAAAATCCGCTGCGATGGGTCGCGTTGACGCCAAGAAGCACTTCCGATCCGGATTTGATCTCCGGCAGAAACTAGCAACACACGCGCCAACAACAGGAATTGAGGCCCGGTCGGCGCCCCCCGCCAATCCCCCACCAGACCGGGTTTCAGGAGCCGGCCTTGAGCCCACCAAGGCCGGCTCCATCGTTTCTGGCTGGTTTCACCCGAGGTGGTGAGTCGCGTCTAACGGCCGGCCGGGTGGTTCCACTGCGGTAGCAGCACGAAGGAGTTGGGGTTGAACCCGTCATCCTTGAGCGTGTCCA
>CAYWVA010000355.1:0-3145 GCA_964461545.1 uncultured Rhizobiaceae bacterium
AATCTTGCGGTGCTGGCCGATGCCAGGAACGTCGAGAATGCCAAGCTCTTCATGAACTTCGTCATGGATCCTGAGAACGCCGCCATGATCTCGGACTTTGCCCGCTATGGCAACGGCATCGAGGGCTCGGAAGCCTACATGCCCGCTGAGATGAAGGACGCTCCGGAAATCCACGTCCCGCCAGAGCTCCAGGATGCCGGCCGGTTTTCCGTCACCTGCCCGCCGGAAGTGAACGACCTTCACACCGCCATCTGGACTGAACTGATGAGGTAAACGGAACGGGTCCGGGAGCCCCGCTCCCGGGCCATTCCATTGTCCCTCAGATTGCGCGCACCTGGCGCCCCCGGAGGCGCCTTGGCGTTTTGGCGACTTGAGTATGACCGATCTCGACCTGTGCTATCTCCCGGCGACTGTGGCCATTGAGCTCTTCAAGGCCAGGAAGCTCTCGCCGGTCGAGCTCATGGCGGCGGTGATCGCCCGCCACGAGGCCACGCACCAGTCGATCAACGCCTTCACCTTCACCTATTTCGACGAGGCGATGGAGCTTGCCCGCAAGGCAGAGGCGAACTACGCCCGCGGCGAACCCACCGGGGCGCTGGAAGGGCTGCCCGTCGCCATCAAGGACGAAAGCTATATCACCGGCAAGCCGACATCCAACGGCTCGCTGCTGATGAAGGATTTCGTCGCCGACAAGACCTCGCCCGTCAACGAGCGCATCATGGCGGCGGGCGGCATCGTCCACGCCCGCACCGCGACGCCGGAGTTTTCCTGTGCCGGGTATACCTGGTCGAGACTGTGGGGGGTGACACGCAATCCGTGGAACCGCGACATGACGCCGGGCGGCTCGTCCGGCGGCTCGGCGGCGTCGCTCGCCACAGGCACCTCGGGCCTCGCCACCGGCTCTGACATCGGCGGCTCGATTCGAATACCCGCGTCCACCTGCGGCCTCGCGGGCTACAAGCCGCCCTATGGCCGCAACCCCGACGATGCGCCGTTCAACCTCGACTTCTACTGTCATACCGGGCCGCTCGCCCGCACCGTGGCGGATGCCGGTCTGCTGCAAAACGTCATGTGCGGCCCGAGCCCTTACGACATCGCCACGCTCAGGCCCAAGCTCACGCTGCCGAGCGCCTATGAGCCGATCAAGGGCTGGAAGATCGCCTGTTCGATGACCCTTGGCGCCTTCGAGGTGGACAAGGAGGTGGAGGCCAACACGCGGGCGGCGCTCGACGTATTTCGCTCACTCGGAGTCAGCGTGGAGGAGGTCGATCTCGGCTGGGGGCCGGACATCCTCGATGCCGGGATGGCTTATCTCGAGCACATCTTCGGCGGTTATCTGTCGCGATTTCTGGACCAGCATGCAGCCGAGATGACCAGCTATGCGCGTGCCTTCGCCGAGAAGGGCCGCAATTCGAAGCCCGAGACCCTGGTGTGGAGCCTCGAGGTCGCGGGCCGCATGTACCAGACGCTGGGCCCGCTCCTCGAACGCTATGACGTTTTCGTCTGCCCGACCACAGGACTGCCGGCGGTCAGGGCCGATTTCGACCATTCGAAGGAAGAGGTCACGATCAACGGCAAGCTCGTAAACCCGATGCTGGGCTGGGTCATGACCGTGCCGTTCAACACCATGAGCCGCTGCCCGGTGCTGACGCTGCCCTCTGGCCGCGCCGGCAACGGTGTGCCGACCGGCATTCAGATCGTCGGGCGCACCTATTGCGATGCCGACGTCTTCCGTGCCGGCATGGCCTACGAGACGGCAGCCGGTGGGTGGTTCGGCTCAGCCGAGCGGCGCCCGCGGCTGTAACCGAGGTGGTCGCGGCGATCCGGACCGATCTGCAGAACTAGAACGGGATGGCATCAGGTTGAATCGAATGGCTGCCCACCCGCTCGTTCCGGCGCAAGCGGGAATCCAGTGGGTGGTTGGCAAGAACTGGGTCCCCGCTTCCCGCGGGGACGAGCGATGAAATCGACCCGGCGTCTCGGCCACTTCACACATAGTGGTCGTCGAAGGTGTAGCCGCGGCCGCGCACGGTGCGGATCGGATCCGCCTCACCCTTGCGCACCAATGCCTTGCGCAGGCGCCGGACATTGGCGTCGACGGTGCGCTCGTCGATGTAGACCTGGCGGCCCCACACCGCGTCGAGCAGCTGCTCGCGCGAGAACACCCGACCGGGGCGCTCGATGAAGAATTCCAGCAGCTTGAATTCGGTCGGCGACAGTCTGACCTGGCGCTCGGCGCGCTGCACCCGGCAGCGCTCACGGTCGAGCTCGATATCGCCGGCGCGCAGGGTCGAGGCGATGCGCTCAGGCGCGGCGCGGCGCAGCAAAGCGCCAATGCGCGCCACAAGCTCCGGCACCGAGAACGGCTTGACGATGTAATCGTCGGCACCGGTGGCAAGTCCGCGCACCCGTTCGGTCTCCTCGCCGCGCGCCGTGAGCATGATGATCGGCAGCTGCGCGGTTGCGGGCCGGGCGCGCAGCCGGCGGCACAGCTCGATCCCCGAGACGTTGGGGATCATCCAGTCGAGCACCACGAGATCGGGGATGTCTTCGGCAAGTTTCAGCTCGGCCAATTCGCCGTTGCCGGCGCTGTCGACCACATAACCTTCGGCTTCGAGGTTATAGCGTAGCAGCATGACGAGCGGTTCTTCGTCCTCGACGATCAGAATGCGGGCGGACATCCGAATTTCCTGGGTTTTCCCTGGCCTGCAAGAAACACAGCCAGTCATTGCCATAGAATGGGTGCGTGACAGTGCGATGACAACGTGGTTCCGCTGCCATGGGCGCATTGTAATCGTACTGTCATAGAGCTAGGTCATGGACATGAGGGTCAGCAAGGAACGGGTGCCCCGCACCCAAAGCTTTGCGTATCAATGCAGCCCACAGGAGCTCTCATGAGACACTCACTTTATGTGACCGCCACGCTTGCAGCGCTCGCTGCCATTTCGGCACCGGCGCTTGCCGATGTCACCATCGACGGCTCGAGTACCGTGTTCCCGGTCTCGGAAGCCTTTGCCGAAGAGTTTCAGATCGACACCGGCGTGCGGGTCACCGTCGGCATCTCGGGAACCGGCGGCGGCTTCAGGAGATTCTGCCGCGGCGAGACCGATATTACCGGCGCCTCGCGGCCGATCTCGGCCTCCGA
>CAYWVA010000356.1:0-3135 GCA_964461545.1 uncultured Rhizobiaceae bacterium
GCGCCACTGGGCCGGCGCTCAGCGCCCCGTCGACGTCTTCGACGCCAAGGCCGACGTCCTGGCGGCACTCGAGGCGGCGGGCGCCTCGGTGGCCAACGTGCAGGCGGTCAAGGGCGCCCCTTCCTGGTTTCATCCCGGCCGCTCGGGAACCCTCCAGCTCGGCCCCAAGACGGTGCTGGGCTGGTTCGGCGAGATGCACCCGCGCGTCCTCGACCGCATGGACGTCAAGGGGCCGCTCGTTGCCTTCGAGATGGTGCTCAACGCCATCCCCGAGTCGCGGGCGAGGTCGGCGACCCGGCCGGCTCTGGTGGCTTCCGACCTCATGGCGGTGAAGCGCGACTTCGCCTTTCTCTTGGATGAAAGCGTCGAGGCGGAACGCGTGGTCAAGGCCGCAAGGTCGGCCGACCGGGCGCTGATCGAAGAGGTGGCGGTGTTCGACGTGTTCACCGGCGGGGCGCTGGGCGAGGGCAAGAAATCGATTGCCATCGAGGTAACGCTGCAGCCGCGCGCACGCACCCTCACCGAGGCCGAGATCGAGGCCGTGTCACAAAAGATCATTGCAAGCGTGACCCGCGCCACCGGCGCCACCTTGCGCGGGTGAGCCTCCGCCCGTATCGTCCTCGCGCTCGACGCTGCGACATCACACATGTCAATCAGTCCGGATCACGGTCAGAGACTCGTCATGCCAGCGCAGGCTGGCATCCAATAGGGCGGCGCTCAGGCGGACGGCAGCGGCCTATTTGACCCCAGCCTTCGCTGGGGTGACGGAGAGGGTAGTGCTTCAATGCGGGGATCACCGCCGGCACTCCCTCACCCCTCGTCCCGTCCCGGACTCATCATCCGGGCGGCGGATCGGGCATGGTGTATAGCGAGTAGAGAATAGGGAGGAGCCAGTATCGTGCAGTCGCCATTCGCCACTCACCATTCGCCATTCTGCCCCGGATTACGCCGACGCTCCATCCGGGCCACCCGGCTTGTCGCACACCACGAGCTTTGACAGAAACACCGGCTCCGACGACACCGGCTCCAGGCCCGCAGCGGCAAAGAGCGCCGCAAGGTCTTCGCGCGCGTAGCTCGGAAAATAGGGTTCATGGAAGCTCACCGGGAACGACTCGAGCAGTCCGTCATAGCCGTCCACGTCGCCGAACTGCAGCGAATCCATGAAGATCAGCCGGCCGCCGGGCTTCAGGATGCGGGCGAATTCGCCCGCCACGGTGCGGCGGACTTGCGGAGGGATCTCGTGGAACAGATAGATCGAGGTCACGACGTCGAACGAGGCATCGGCGAACGGCATGGCCTCGGCATTGGCCGAATGCAGCCCGACGTCGCGATAGGGCTTGAGATGATCCCGGGCCTCGGCCAAATATGCCTCCGACAAGTCGAGGCCGGCGGCATGCATGCGTGGCCAGGCCTGCTTGACGAAGCGCAGGAACCGCCCTGTGCCGCAGGCCACGTCGAGCAGCCGGATTTGGCGCTGGTCGCGGCCCGCCATATAGCGGCTGAGCGGCACCAGACACTGCCGGCGCATGGCGTTGGCGCTGCCGGAAAACAGCACCTCGACCTGGGTGTCATAGAGCTTGGCGGAATGCTCGCTCAGATAGCCGTCGGTCTGGTAGTGGAAGTTCTGCAAAAAATAGTCCGGCAGCTTCTTTCGCAGCTCCGGCGCATCGACCTCATGGCTGCGCCGGCCGGCCTTGCGCTCCACTGTGTTCGGCAGGTCGGCGAAATAGCGCCGGCTCGCCGCCCAGATCTCGCCAAGGCCCCCGTCGTGATCGCGCGGCAGCGGGTAATGACCAGCTTCGGCGTTGGCGAGGTCGCGCTCGAACAGCCGTGCCATGTCGGCCAGTATGCGGTCGCGGCCGGGCCCGGGCGTGCGCGCCCGGGGCGGCGCCGTTTCACGGCTGCCGGCATTACCGTCGCCGTTGCTTGTGGGCGGGCGATGGTAGCGGCGCGAGGCAAAGTAATGGCCCATGTACCATGCCACGCGGGCCCCCTGCCGGGCGGTGTAAACGAGCCTGTCGAGCGGCGTCAGCATGGCGAATACATCGTCGTTTGGTGAAGCGTTATCAAGGCTTGTGAGCGGCGATCAGGAATTCGCGATTGCCGCCGCTGCCGGCAACCGGAGAGGGGATCGTGCCGATCACCCGCCAGTCCATTGCATCCTCCAGCCACTCGGCAATATCGCGACACACCGCCTCGTGCACTTGCCTGTCGCGCACCACCCCGCCCCTGGAAAGATGGGCCGGACCGGCCTCGAACTGCGGCTTGATGAGCGCCACCAGCCATGCCCCGGGCTGCGCCAGGGCCAGCGCCGGCGGTAACGCCAGCTTGAGGGAAATGAAGCTCACGTCGGCGGTAATGATGCCTGGCGGTTCAGGCACATGCTCAGGGCCGAGGTCGCGGGCGTTGAGGCCTTCCAGCACCGTCACGCGGGGGTTGCCGGCTACTTCGCTGGACATCTGGCCGTGGCCGACATCGACCGCCGTCACCATCCTGGCGCCGCGCTCCAGCAGCACCTGGGTAAAGCCGCCGGTCGAGGCGCCGAGATCGAGCGCCGCGAGGCCTTGCGCAGAGATGGCGAAGTGATCGAGCCCATGGGCGAGCTTGAGGGCAGCGCGCGAGACATAGTTTTGCGCCTCATCGGCGATCTCGATGGCGGCGTCACCCGGCACTATCTGGCCGGCCTTGACGGCGACCTGGCCCTCGACCTGGACCCGGCCTCTGGCAATGGCGTCACGGGCCCGCGACCGGGTCCGGCAGAGCCGGCGTTCGACGAGAAGCTGGTCAAGCCGGGGCATCGGGCCGGCATCCGCCGCAGGTCAGCCGCCGCACTCGGCGCGCCGCCAACCATGCGGCGAGGATCAGCAATGCCGTGAAGGGCCACCGTACTCCGGACCGATTTGGCGACCGTGAAGTTGCTTGCCAGCCCAATGAGTTTGGCGCGATGAGCCCCATGATGCTCTCCTGCGGCAATTTGGTGGGAACTACTCGATAGAAAATGTCTTTGTGCTGTCTAGACTGGGGCAACAAAACGAGGAAGGGGCTTGCCATGAATCGATCCGTCATAGCGCAGCGCATGGCCGTGGAGGTGGATCACGATTTCGTCGTGTTCCTGATCGGCATGAGGATCAACAA
>CAYWVA010000357.1:0-3134 GCA_964461545.1 uncultured Rhizobiaceae bacterium
GCGCCGAGATCAAGCGCACCTTCGCGGCTTCAAGCCCCAGCGTTCTCTACACGGGAGCCCAGCAGACTGTGGACTTCGCGGCGCCGATTGCTTTTCCCGATACGCTAAGATTGAGAATATACCAGCTCTCAGCCTCCTATGGCCGCGGAACAGCCGAAGAGGCAACCTTGTACTTCCCGCTCCCCGTCGAGATATGACGGGGGGCGCATCGCCAAGCCCAATCGTCATGTCCGGCCTCGAGCCCGGGTCTAGCCCGGTGATGGTGGCAGGCAGCCATCCCGGCGATTGAGTTGTCCGAGGAACCCCGCATGGAAACGACGCATCTCCAGCTGCCGCTGCTTGCTGCCGCCCAGTCGCAAAAACACATCACCCACAACGACGCCGTGCTCAGGCTCGACGCACTGGTACAACTCGCCGTCAAGGATCGCGTCCTCACCGCCCCGCCGGGCTCGCCATCGGATGGCGATCGTCACATTCCGGCCCCGGGATCGACCGGCACGTGGCAGGACTGGGACCTCAACATCGCCTGGTACTCCGACGGAGTGTGGACCAAGCTGGTGCCGCGAAGGGGCTGGATCGCCCATGTCGAGGACGAAGATATCCTGCTCGTTTGGGACGGCGCTGACTGGGCCGGCGTCCCGCTGTCGAATAGCCAGGCGGCGCTGTCGGCCGATGTCAGCATCGTCAACGCAAACGAGTTCTATGACGGGCCGTCGCTGTCGGTTGGTCCCGGCACATGGCTCATCACCTCGCACCTGACGGTCGGCCGAACCAGCACCACCCTCATCCACTACACTGCCAAGCTATGGGACGGCGGCTCGAATGTGTGGGCCTCGTCGGAGCAGACCCACCCGTCGATGAACCCGCACTTTATTAATGTCGCCCTCACCGCGCTCGTCACCCTGGCCGCAACCTCAACCATCAAGGCGAGCGTCGCCGCTACAACAGGCGGCAACTTGATCAAGGCGACCGTTCCCGACAGTGGCACCGGCACCGGCACCACCGCAAGCCAGTTGTGCGCGGTCAGGGTCGGATAAGGCCAGAGTCCCCGCCGACCTCGGGTCAGGCCTCGTGACTGACCCCGTCTGAGATCATCAACCGGAGCCTCAGTAGATGGCACAAGACATCGGCATTCTCGCCGGCGCGCTTCCGCTGATCCGCGGCGACAATCCCTGGGAGCAGCCCGTCGTGTTCTGGGATGACGAGGACAAGACGGTCGCCCTCGACCTGACAGACAAGTCGGTCAAGGCCGAGATGCGCTTGCCCGCCGCTACCCATCCGGTGACCGTCACCGTCACCGATGCCGAGGCCGGGGCGGTTCTGCTGTCACTGACCGGAGAGCAGACGCAAGGCCTGCCCTTTGGCCGTCTCGTCACCCTGTTCGTGCAGGTGGTCGACGGGGCTGAAACCGTCACCTGGTTCCGCGCCGCCGTCGACGTCAAGGAAGGGCTTGATTCATGACCACTGCGGAACTCGGCGCCGGCATCAAGCGGTCGGTGGTGCTGAACACCACCACGAGGACGATCGAGGCGTTCGGCGGCAGTCGCGACGCGACGGCACGGGTGGCCATCGCCGCGGAGGAAGCTGCACGCATCGCTGCCGATGAGGCGCTGCAAACCGCCGTCGATGGCAAGCAGGACCAGGCGGTGGCGCTCGATACCCTGTCCGCGGCGACGGCATTCTTCCTGTCGCTGTCAGATGACGCCGACCCCGCCGCCGCCCGCGCTACGCTCGATGTCGAGGCGGCCGGCACAGCGGCGGCGGCCATCGCCGCGCACGAAGCCGCCCCCGACCCGCACCCGCAATACGCCTCCGCCCCCGGCGGCGATCTTGGCGACCTTGGCTCCGCAGCCTTCCTCGATGTCGGCACCGCGGCGGACACCGTGGCGGCGGGCAACGACACTCGCTTTCCCGTCATGCCCCATGACTTCACCACCAACGTGGGTATCGGCAACGCTACGAAAGACACCGAGGCGCTGCTGGCCTGGGCGGCCGAGATCACCACGACCAATGTCGGCTCGGCATTTCTTGGCGGCAAACGTGGCGCAGCCGCCGACTTTCTGCTGGAAGCGCCTTTGGTCATCGGCCCGTCCGGCGGCACTATTGCCACGCGGCTCATCCAGTGCAACGCCAATATCAAGGCGGTAGCCGCCCTTGAAGACATGGTGTTCCTCCAGGGCTTCTGGACCAGCAGCCTGTTGGGGCGCCTTAATGTCCAAGGCACCGGCGGTCAGGGCCTCGCCGGCAACACCTGCATCAACGGTATTCGCATCGAGCGGGCCGGCACCGTCAATCTAGGACACCTGAGTGCATCCAGTTTTCGCGGCTGGGGCTTCCGCAATACCGGCAGCAACGTCCATTTCGCATCGGTCGGCAAGCTCAACATGAGCGACTGCGGGTCGAGAACCCTGTCTACGGACATCGGGCGTGGCTACCTCATCACCGTGACGGACTTCGCCGAGACCGGCTCAGGCAACAGCCAGCGCACCGTCCTCACCATCGATGATGCGGCCAATATTCCCTCCGCAGCGCATCAACTGACCTGGGGTTGGGTCAGGATCAACGGCTTTCCGTACCGGATAACGGCCGTCGATTACGACCTCGGAACCATCTCGGTCTATCCGTTCGTCCCCACCGCTGATCAGTCGCCCGGCCAGTACAATCTGATATTCGGTGGCGGCCTGCGACTCGGAGGCCAGTCGGCGCAGACCGCCGTCGATGCCCTGTCCACCAACCGTTGCGGAACATCCTGCTGGCTGTTTGGCGTCGGCACGCCGGTCGTCAAGGCTTACGGCACTCATTTTGACGCCGTGGGGCTCGTCTTGGGCAGCACGAACACAGCAATTTTCGGCGGGGCCACGGTAGCCGGGGCATATTTCGAGAACCACGGCCTGGCTGCCCTCGTCAATGTATCACAGACCAGCTCATCGTCCCATGGGTCGGTCGTTACCGGCATCACGTCACTGGCCAAGCCGCAGATTTTCTCCCCTGCCAATCGCCACTCTGGCGGTGTGGACGCCAATAGCAACCGCTACTTCCCGGTGGACCTTACCCTCAACAATCGGAAGTGGTTCCCATGGACGGAGCCGGATGTCAGGAGCGATGCCGCCGCGACCCTGACCAACTACACCCTG
>CAYWVA010000358.1:0-3122 GCA_964461545.1 uncultured Rhizobiaceae bacterium
ATGCCTCGAGCCCGGCTTCATGATCCGGATCCTGGGCCGCATGCAGTTCCTTGAGTACGAAGGGATGACAGCGGATCGCGCCTTGGCCGAAGATCATCAGGCTGCGCGTCAGGATGTTGGCGCCCTCGACGGTGATCATCACGGGCACGGAGCCGTAACCGGTGCCGAGGTAGTTCCCGGGGCCCATGCAGATGGCCTTGCCGCCGTGGATGTCCATGGCATCGTTAGCGACTACGCGGGCCATCTCGGTACAGTGGTACTTGAGAATCGCCGCCGGCACAGCCGGTTTCTCGCCGGCATCGACGGCCGCAATGGTCACGCTGCGCGCCGCATCCACGATGTAGGCGAAGCCCGTCATCCTCGCGAGCGCTTCCTGCACGCCTTCGAAGCGCCCGATTGGCATGCCGAACTGCTTGCGGATCCTTGAGTAGGCGCCGGTAGCGAACACGCCGGCCTTGATGCCGCCGTTGGCGTTCGAGGGCAGCGAGATGCAGCGGCCAACCGAGAGGCATTCCATCAACATCCGCCAGCCCTGGCCGGCCATCCGGGGTCCGCCGATGATCGCGTCCAGCGGCACGAATACGTCCCTGCCTTCGATGGGGCCGTTCATGAAGGGCACCGTCAGCGGGATGTGACGGCGGCCGATCTCGACCCCGGGTGTCTGTGCCGGCACAAGCGCCAGGGTGATGCCCAGGTCGCGGTTGCTGCCCAGCAGGCCGTCCGGGTCGAACAGGCGGAATGCAATTCCAAGCACGGTTGCGACGGGCGCAAGGGTGATGTAGCGCTTGGAGAAATTCAGGCGAACCCCGACCACCTCCTGCCCGTCGACGAGCTGACTGCAGACCACGCCCTTGTCCGGGATAGACGCGGCATCGGAGCCGGCGCGCGGGTGGGTAAGGCCGAAGCAGGGAATTTCCTTGCCGGACGCCAGGCCTGGCAGCCAGCGATCCTTCTGCGCTTGTGTACCGTACTTGAGCAGCAGCTCGCCGGGACCCAGCGAGTTCGGCACGGCGACGGTCGAAGCGGCCGTCGCGCTGCGACTGGCGATCTTGGTCAGCACCTGGCTGTGGGCGAAGGCGGAAAATTCCAGGCCGCCATAGTGCCTGGGGATGATCATCGCGAAAAAACCCTGCGTGCGCAGGAACTTCCAGGTTTCCGGCGAAAGGTCCTGCAGCGAGTGGGTCACCTGCCACTCGTCGATCATCCTGCAGAGTTCTTCGCAAGGGCCGTCGATAAATGCCTGCTCTTCCGTGGACAGCTGCGGCGCGGGGGCGCCCAGGAGCTTCTGCCAGCGCGGCACTCCCGCAAACAGCTCGCCTTCCCACCATACCGTGCCGGCCTCGAGTGCCTCGCGTTCGGTCCGCGACATCGAGGGAAGCATCTTGCGATAGGTCTTCAGCAGTGGCCGGGTAACGCGTTCCCGCCGCACGTCCGTCAGGTTGAGGGCGATCATGCCGGCGAACAGCACCCAGAGGATCAGCGTCCACAGCAGGCCGCCGTTGCCGAGAATGGTATAGACCACAAGTGCTGCCCCGGCGATTGCCGTCGAGCGGCCCAGGCTGACCCGCTGGTAGGCGAGCGTCAGTGCGCCGCCCAGGAACAACAGCAACCAGAACAAAGTCGACACGATGCGCTACCCCTCAAGCAGGCCGGCCACCGCGTTGAATGGTGGCATACAGTTGTTTGAATATACCCCCGAAGCGGGGTCTGCGCCAAAGGGAGGGATCAGATCAGGTCGCGCACGCCATCCCGCTCCTCCAGCAGTTCCGCTTCTGTCGCCTGCATCCGCTCCCGGCTGAACTCGCTGATCTCTAGGCCTTGCACGATTTCGTAGCGACCGCCGGTGCAATGCACCGGGAAGGAATACACGAGCCCCTTGGCAACGCCGTAGCTGCCGTCGGACGGCACCGCCATGCTGACCCAGTCGCCCGGCGCGCTGCCCAAGGCCCAGTCGCGCACGTGATCAATCGCGGCCGAAGCCGCGGAGGCTGCCGAGGAGGCGCCGCGAGCCTTGATAATCGCCGCGCCGCGCTGCTGCACCGTCGGGATGAATTCATCGCGCACCCAGTCGGAGTCCAGCAGCGCGGAGGCGGCCGTTTCGCCGATCATGCAATGGCTGATGTCGGGATACTGGGTCGCCGAGTGATTGCCCCAGATCGACATCTGGCGAATCGTCGGCACCGTCGCGCCGGTCTTGGAGGCGAGCTGGCTGATGGCGCGGTTGTGATCCAGCCGGGTCATGGCGGTAAAGCGGGCAGGATCGAGGTCCGGGGCATTCGACAGCGCGATCAGCGCATTGGTGTTCGCGGGATTGCCGACGACCAGCACTTTTGCCTTGCGGTGAGCGTTGTCATTGAGTGATTTTCCCTGCGCGGAAAAGATCTTCGCGTTCTCGAGCAGCAAGTCCTTGCGTTCCATGCCGGGCCCCCGGGGCCGCGCGCCCACGAGCAGCGCATAATCCACGTCGCCGAAAGCCTTGTCGGGCTGATCGGTCGCCAGGATCCCCGCGAGCGTCGGAAAGGCGCAGTCCAGGAGCTCCATCTCGACACCTTTCAATGCCTTAAGCGCCGGGGGAATCTCAAGTAATTGCAGGATGACGGGCGTATCCACTCCGAGCATCTGCCCAGAGGCGATGCGGAAGGCCAGCTGGTAGCCGATCTGGCCAGCCGCGCCGGTGATGGTGACTCTCGCGGGTTGGGACATCGGTGACTTCCTGTTCCAGGGGTGCCGCATTTTAGCAGCGCGGGGTACCCGCGCGGGGACCCGTATCCTGGGGCTTGCTTTTTCTGAAACTGGTGTTATAGTTCACTACAACACCGGATCAGCCAACGGCGGACCGCCGCCAGCGAGATTGCAATGAACACACCCAGCACCCAGCAGACCATGCGCATGCTGACGATCGTCGCGATTGCCTGCCTTACGCTCGCCTCGATGATGGCCTGAGCGGCGAGGCAGATCCATGGAAGGCGAGTGGAACGACGCCCAACCCATATACCGGCAGCTTCGGGACCGGGTGGTGACCATGATTCTCGAGGGTGTGCTGGCCGATGGCGATGCCTTGCCGTCAGTACGCACGGTTGCGGCGGAATACCGGCTGAACCCCTTGACGGTACTCAAGGGAT
>CAYWVA010000359.1:0-3049 GCA_964461545.1 uncultured Rhizobiaceae bacterium
GGAGGGCTCGAATACGAGACCGCCTACGCCTTCGGTCCGCTGGTTGGCGTCGACGACATCGATGCGCTCACTTTTGCCGGCTACCTCATGAACGAACACGGCATGGACCCGATCTCCTTCGGCGGCACGCTGGCTGCAGCGATGGAGCTGTTCGAGATGGGCGTCATTTCCGAGAAGGACACCGACGGGATCCCGCTGAGCTTCGGCAATGCCGAAGCCCTGACGGTGATGGCGGAAAAGACCGGCAAGTACGAGGGCTTTGGACAGGTGCTGGGGCTGGGCTCCAGGCTCATGTGCGAAAAGTACGGCCACCCCGAAATCGCCATGCACGTGAAGGGCCAGGAGTTCGCCGGCTATGACAGCCGGGCGCTGCAGGGGATGGGGCTCGGCTACGCCACGTCGAACCGCGGCGCCTGCCACCTGAAGCACGCCGTGTTCGCCGAGGACATGGACGACCAGACCGGCAGCGGCAAGGCCGACCCGTGCAGGAAGTCGCAGGACCGCATCGCCTTCATCGATTCCACCGGCTTGTGCCTGTTCACCGGCGAGGCCGGCATGAACATCAAGGATTATCGCGAGCTCATCGACACGGCCTGCGAAGGCGACTGGTCGATCGATCGGCTGCTGCTGTCGGGAGAGCGGGTGTGGAATCTGGAACGCCTGTTCAATCTCAAGGCGGGATTGACCGCCGCCGACGATACCTTGCCGGATCGGCTCAAGAACGTGCCGGCGCCCTCCGGTACGGCCAAGGGCAAGGTCAGTGAGATCGATGTCATGCTGCCGGAATATTATGAGCTTCGCGGCTGGGCGCCCGACGGGGTGCCGACCACCCAGACGCTGCAGCGTCTGGGGCTCGCCTGACAGGAACCCGAGCCATGAACCATGTGATCATCGGCAACGGCCCGGCGGGCGTCATTGCGGCGGAGACGCTCAAGCGCACCGATCCGGGAGCACGCGTGCGGCTGATCGGCGAGGAACCCGAGCCGCCCTACTCGCGCATGGCGCTGCCCTATCTGCTGGCCGGCAACATCGAGGAGCCCGGCACGCATTTGCGCCACGGCCGCGACCACTGGGCACAGCGCGGCATCGAACTTGTGGCGGGCCGGGTGGTAAAGCTCGATCCCGGCCGACGCAGCCTGTTTCTTGACAACGGTGAGGAGATGGCCTTCGACCGCCTGCTCATCGCGACCGGATCACAGGCGGCGCGCCCGCCCATACCCGGCATGGACCTCGACGGCGTCGAAAACTGCTGGACCTTGGCCGATGCCCGGCGCATTGCCGCGACGGCGCGACAAGGCTCCGAGGTCGTGCTGATGGGGGCGGGCTTCATCGGCTGCATCGTCCTTGAAGCGCTGGTGGCGCGCGGTGTCCGGCTCACCATCATCGAGATGGAAGAGCGCATGGTGCCACGGATGATGGACTCGACCGGCGGGGACATGATCAAGCGCTGGTGCGAGTCGAAGGGCATGACGGTGTTGACCTCGACCCGGGTCGAGGGGCTGGCGAGGAAGAACGGCAAGATCGAGATTGCGTTCGCCGGCGGCGGCATCAAGGCCGACGGCGTCGTGTGCGCCACCGGCGTCAAGCCGAACATCTCGTTTTTTGATGGCAGTGGTATCGAGACCGACATCGGCGTGCTGGTCGATCACCATCTCCAAACCAGCGTGCCGGGCATTTACGCGGCCGGCGATGTCGCCCAGGGGCCGGAGTTCTTCACCGGCAGGCGCGAGATCCATGCCATTCAGCCGACCGCATCGGAGCACGGCCGGATTGCTGCCCTCAACATGGCCGGCCGCCCCGTCCGCTATGGCGGCAGCCTGTCGATGAATGTCCTCAACACCGTCGGCCTCATCTCGTCGTCGTTCGGGCAATGGATGGGGGTGGAGGGCGGCGAGGAGTCGACGGCCGCCGATCCCCCGCGCTCCCGCTACCTCAAGCTCGCATTCAAGGACGACGTGCTCGTCGGAGCGCTGGCGCTGGGGCTGACCCAGCATGTGGGCGTAATCCGCGGGCTCATGCAGACGAAGGTCCGCCTTGGCCACTGGAAGGAGCGGCTGATGCGCGATCCTGCGCGCCTCATGGAGGCCTATCTCGCCCGCACCCAGGGCTCGTCGGTCGGCTATTAGCCATGCACATCGTGGTGCGCACAGCCGGGCTGCTCGGTCGTTACCTGCCGCCGGGCAGCGCCGGCAATGAGGCCCGTATCGAGATCGAGAGCGGAACGACGCCGGTTGATGTCATGCGCCGCCTCGAACTGCCCGAGCACGACTCCTACCTCGTCATGGTAAACGGCCAGGTCGTGCCGGCGGCTGAGCGGCCGCGCCTCCAGCTCTACGATGGCGACGACCTCGGCATATTCCCACCGCTCAAGGGCGGCTGACGCTTGCAGGGGTTCAAACGGCGGTGGCCAAATGGCAAAACGGGCGGACTCACAGCCGCTGCAGAAAAAGCTCCGGCATCTTTACGAAGGCAGTGGGGCTGACGCATCCCGCTTCCGCTATGGGCTGCTGGCCTTTGACGTCACGATTATCGTCTACATCATTGCAACCTCGGTGGTGCCGCGCACCGACATTATTCGGGTCATCGACGTGCTGTTCGGCTTGGGGATCCTGACCGATGTGTGCGCCCGGCTGGCCATCAGCGACAACCGTAAACGCGAGTTCCTGCGCGTGACCACATGGACCGACGTCGCGGCGGTCGTCTCATTTCTGGCCCCGATCACCGGCGCAGCCGCCGGCTTCCTGCGCATCGTGCGCATGCTGCGGTTGCTGCGAACCTACCAGATGCTGGCGCGCCTGCGGTCCGACGTGGCGTTCTTCCGGCGTCATGAAGACGTCGTCCTGGCGGTCGTCAATCTCACCGTGTTCGTGTTCGTGATGACCTCGATCATTCACGAGACGCAGCGCTTCACCAACCCGCAGATCACCAGCTACGTTGACGCGCTGTACTTCACCGTCACCTCACTGACCACGACCGGCTACGGCGATATTTTGCTGCCGGGAACGTTCGGCCGGCTCCTGTCTGTCATCGTCATGGTGTCCGGGGTGAC
>CAYWVA010000360.1:0-3042 GCA_964461545.1 uncultured Rhizobiaceae bacterium
GTCGCGGCCGAACACCAGCGGCTTCCCGTGCTCGGCGAACAGCACGTTGTCGACCGACGTCTTCTTGTTGGTAACCGCCTCGAAGGCGCCGTCGTTGTAGATGATGCAGTTCTGCAGGATCTCGACGAACGACGCGCCCTTGTTGGCGTGAGCGCGCCGGAACACTTCGGGGAGATGCTTCAGAAGTGTGTCGCCCGACCTTGCGACGAAGCGGGCGCCGGCGCCGAGCGCAAAGGTGCAGGGCTTCAACGGCGCATCGACGGACCCGAGCGGGCTTGAGGGGGTGCGCATGCCAACCGGAGACGTGGGCGAATACTGGCCCTTGGTCAGGCCATAGATTTCGTTGTTGAACAGCAAAACCTGCATGTCGACATTGCGGCGCAGCAGGTGGAGCATGTGATTGCCGCCGATCGACAAGCCGTCGCCGTCGCCGGTCACCAGCCACACGTCGAGATCGGGGTTCATCACCTTCAGGCCGGTGGCCACGGCCGGGGCGCGCCCATGGATGGTGTGGAAGCCGTAGGTTGCCATGTAGTAGGGAAAGCGCGCCGCACAGCCGATGCCGGAGACGAAGACGATATTGTGCGGCTCCACCCCAAGCGACGGCAGGGTCTTTTGCAGGCTCTTGAGGATGGCGTAGTCGCCGCATCCGGGGCACCAGCGCACCTCCTGGTCGGAGGCGAAGTCTTTCTCGCTCAGCGCAGCCGGGGCCACGGCGGTCATGGCTGTCATGGCTGTCATGGGCATCACTCCAGGTTGGCAGCTATGGCGGCGCTCATCTCGGACACCTTGAACGGCTGGCCCTCGACCTTGGTGAAGGGCGTCACGTCCATCAGCAGTTCCGAGCGCAGCAGCAGCGACAGCTGGCCGGTGTTGAGTTCGGGCACAAGCACCTTGCGGAAACCCGCCAGCAGGTCGCCCAGATTGACCGGCAGCGGCCACACGTTGCGGATGTGGATGTGGGAGACCCGGGCGCCGCGCGCCCGCGCGCGGCCGACTGCGACGCGGATGGCGCCATAGGTGGAACCCCAGCCGACCACCGCCAGATCGCCCTCCACCTCGCCCTGGTCGATGGTCTGGGGTGCCAGGCCTGCGGCGATCTTCTTGAGCTTGCCGATGCGGGCATCGGTCATGCGCTGATGGTTCTTGGGGTCATAGGAGATGTTGCCGCTGTCATAGTCCTTCTCCAGCCCGCCGATGCGATGCTGCAGGCCGGCCGTGCCGGGCCGAACCCACGGGCGGGCGAGGGTGTCGGGATCGCGCAAGAACGGGTGGAAGCCCTCCGGGTCGGTGCGGAAGCGGGCCGGGAAGGCTTCGAGGTCTCCGGTTTCCGGAAGCTTCCAGGGCTCTGCAGCATTGGCGATGTAGCCATCCGACAACAGCATGACCGGCGTCATGTGGGTGACCGCCAGGCGAACCGCCTCGATGGCACAGGAAAAGCAGTCGCCCGGCGTCGCGGCAGCGATCACCGCAAGCTGGGTGTCGCCATTGCGGCCGAACACCGCCTGCAGCAAATCGGCCTGCTCGGTCTTGGTCGGCAGTCCGGTCGAGGGACCGCCGCGCTGTACGTTGACAATGACGAGCGGCAGCTCGGCGCTGATGGCCAGCCCGACGCCTTCCATCTTGAGGGCGATGCCGGGGCCCGAACTGGTCGTCACCCCAATGGCCCCGCCATAGGAGGCGCCGATGGCGGCACACACCGCGGCAATCTCGTCTTCGGCCTGGAAGGTCACGACGCCGTGGCGCTTCATCCGCGCCAAGGCGTGCAGCACCGGCGAGGCCGGGGTGATCGGATAGGAGCCGAAGAACAGGTCGAGATTGGCCAGCCGGGCGCCGGCGTACAGGCCCCAGGCCATGGTCTCCGATCCGGTGACGGTGCGATAGGTTCCAGGCTCCACCGGTGCGGCGGGAATATCGAAGCGGCGGATGCTCTCGCCCAGTTCCGCCGTCTCGCCGAAGGCATGGCCGGCCCGCAAAGCTGCCACGTTGGCGTTCATGACGTCGGGAGCGGTGCTGAACTTGCTTGTCAGCCACGATTCGACCTGACCGACGCCGCGCCCGAACATCCACAGCACAAGCCCCAGCGTCCACATGTTCTTGCAGCGCAGGGATTCCTTCTGCGACAGCCCAAGGCCGGCCACCGCCTTCAGCGTCAGATTGGAGATGTCGAGGCGCAGCAGGCGGAACTTCGCAAGCGTGCCGTCATCCAACGGATTGGCGTGGTAGCCGGCCTTGCGCAGATTCTTGTCGTTGAACGCGCCGTCGTCGGCGATGACCAGGCCGGTTTCGCGCACCTCGCCGATATTGACCTTCAGCGCCGCCGGGTTGAGGGCGACCAGGACGTCGGGATTGTCCCCGGCGGTCAGGATTTCGGTCTGGCCGATGTTGATCGAGTAGGCCGACACGCCATAAGTGGTTCCGAGCGGGGCGCGGATTTCGGCCGGAAAGTCAGGAAATGTGGCGAAGTCGTTGCCGAAGTGGGCGGTGGCGGCAGCCAGGCGAGTGCCGGTCAACTGGATGCCGTCGCCCGAGTCTCCGGCAAAGCGGACGCGGACGAAATCCACTTCCGGCGTCATGGAGACACGCGGACGGCGGGCCGCTGGGCGCTGTTTGAGGTCGATGTTCATGGCCGTTCTCCCGAGCGCCGCGACGCCGGTTCCTAAAAGCTTGCGGGGGTGCCTTCGGCCATATTAGCGCCCCCCGGGGGTCCGCGTCGACGGCCCGGTTATCGGCACCTGGTGGGATAGCCTCGGCCACTGCTCCCAAGTTGGTGAGATTTGGTCGACATTCAAGTGTATGCAAACGACCTTGCCGGGGTCAAGCAAGCTTCCTGCTCGGGTCAAGCTTGAGCGAGTCGGTTCGAGCGCGCTTCCGGGTGCACCCCGCGGCTTGTCTATCCGGGCGTGGTCTGTAACACTGGCTTTGCCGACAGGAGGAGACGACGATGGCGGGCCCCGAACCAGCAGCAGCGACGGACGGCAAGCTCGTCATTCGCAATATCGGGCTCATTCTGTCGGGCGACCTCAAGCAGCCGATCCTCGA
>CAYWVA010000361.1:0-3032 GCA_964461545.1 uncultured Rhizobiaceae bacterium
AGCTCAAGTGCGTCTTCGATCGCCCCGGTCAGCCACACATCCCAGGCCTCCTCGTCGCCTAGCACCACCGGCATCGCCTTGGCGTGGATCGGGCGCACGACTTCATTGGGCTCGCAGGTGAGGAACGAGAACAGGCGATGCTCGCCGCTCTCGCCCTTGCGTGTTCCGCTCCACGGGCGCCAGATGCCGGCAAACGCGAAGACCGGCGGCACTCCGTTTGCCGCCATCTCGAACCAGTGCTGGCGCTTCGGCCGGCTGTCGCTCCATTCGCAAAAGGCGGTGGCGGGCACGAGGCAGCGGAATTCGGGCTTCAGCCAGTGGCGCCAGAACGGCGAGGACACATTGCGCACATTGGTCACCGGCCTAGTGCCGGCTTTTGGCGGCGGGAAGCCCCAGCGCATCGGCGTAAGCTCGCGGCCGCCGTGCTCGTCGAGGCGCACCACGGGCGCCAGCATGTCGGGATAGATGTCGGCAGAGGTGAGCAAGCCACCGATAGCGTCACGGGTAATGCTGAACAGGTTCACGAGTTCGTCGCGGGTCTTGGTCAGGGAATAGAGATTGCACATGAAGCCGGTCTTTGTTGCGAGGGTCAGGACTCATTCAAATCCACACGGCGATGATGGTTGCAAGAGCGACGGCCGAGAGGAGGTTGGCGGCGAGCTTGTCGTCGCGGGTAACGACTCGGCGGAAGTCCTTCAGGCGACAGAACGCGGCTACCCTTGCAGACGGGGCGGGCCACACGTTCCCTGACTTGGAGCCAAGGAGGGGATCGACGTCCATGGCGGGGTGGGCGCGCAACAGTCGTACTATTCTGCCTCAATATCCTCCACCATCGCCTTCAGCCGCGCCAGGTCGTTGACGTGCAACGTGCGGCCTTGGCGGGCGATGATCCCCAGGTCCTCCAGCCGGCTGAGCTCGCGGGTCACGGCTTCCCTGTGGGTGCTGATCCGGTTCGCCATCTCGGAATGGGTGGGGGCCGGCCTGATCACCGCTCCGTCATCCCCGCCGTGCTCCCTGGCCAGGCGGATGAGCTCGGCGTGGACCCGGTTGCGCACAGCGAGCGTGGAGAACTCAAACACCCGCTCAGTGAGCAGGCGGACCTGCCTGGTGAGATGGCGCAGGGCGGCGAACAGGACCGAGGGATGGGACTGCACGACATCATGGAAGACGGCCTGCGGCATCACCATGAAGGTCGACGGCACCAGGCTTTCGACGCTGGCCGACCGCGGCGCCCCATCGATGGCGGAAAGCTCGCCGACAACGTCGCCGGGGCGGATGTCACGGAAGCTGACCTGCCGGCCTGACACGGAATAGACGTTGACCCGCGCCAGCCCGGTGAGCAGGAACAACACGTCGTGCGACTGATCCCGGTGGCCGATGATCAGTTCTCCGCCCCTCACCGATTTCCAGCGGCAGCGCGGCGCAAGGGCAGCAAGCTCCTCCTCGCTCAACCCCGACAAAAGGCCGATTTGCTTCAAACTCGCGATGCGATCAGTGGACATTCGGTTCCGCCCGGTGCCGCCGCAATGAGTTCGGCCCGTTGTGGGAATTCCCACAATCCGTGTTCCGCCACTGTGCCACTGTTGCCGCCGAGTCGGCAATTGGAGTTGGAGGGAAAGATGGACGGTCGACACAGTTCCCAACCCGCCACATCACGACCCGGCGTCGGCGCGCCGCCGCACCTGCCCTATCCGCTCAGCCTGCAAGCGATCGAACTTTGGCTGCGGCGCGGCCAACGATGGGGCCAGGCACTGCGCTCGATGTCTGGGGCCGTGGCGTCGCTGCTGCAGCGCCGAGCGTCACGCCGGCGCCAGGAGCCAGGAAAGCCGCCGGGCCATCGGCCGCCCGAAGCCGTGTGAAGGGGCGACGGAGCACACCGCGGCTCGGTTGCCTCAGCCGCGGCCGAAGGCGATCTCGCGGCCCGGCACAGCGGCCAGCAGTTCGCGGGTGTAGGCGTGCTGCGGGTGGGCATAGATGCGCCTCGTGTCGCCCTCCTCCACCACTTCGCCCTCGCGCATGACCAGAATGCGGTCGCAAACCTGGGCGGCGACCCTGAGGTCGTGGGTGATGAACAGCATGGCGAGGCGGAAGTGCTGGCGTACTTCGTCGAGCAGCCTCAGCACGCGCGCCTGAACCGAGACATCGAGCGCCGAGACCGGCTCGTCGGCCACCAGCACGGTAGGCTCCATGGCCAGAGCCCGGGCAATGCAGATGCGCTGGCGCTGACCGCCGGAGAACTCATGCGGATAGCGGTCGAGCACGTCGGGGCGAAGCTGCACGACGCGCATCTGTTCGGCGGCGCGCTCCAGGGCCTCGCTGCGCGGCAGCCCGAAGTTCATCGGCCCCTCGATGATCGACTGGCCCACGGTGCGGCGCGGATTGAGCGAGCGGTCCTGGAACACGATCTGCACGTCGCGCCGGCGCGGGCGAAGCTGTGACTGCGACAGCGCGGCGATGTTTTCGCCGTCGATCAGGACTTCGCCTGACGTCGGGTCGATGAGGCGCACGATGCACCGCGCCACCGTCGATTTGCCCGATCCGCTTTCGCCCACGATGCCGACTGTTTCGCCGCGATGAAGCGTGAGGTTTATGGAGCATCGTAGCTTTCCTCCCAGTTTTTCGCCTGTTGTGGGCGAGACAATCGCAAGTGTCATCGGAGTTTCAACGCGCAAAAACGCAGGCACGCGGGGCGGGGCAGAGGCCCGCGCAAATGAGGGTCTCCCCCGTGCAAGATTGTTCTAGCCGCCGACGATGTCGCCGCCGTTGGGGTGGAGCACCTGGCCGGTCATGTAGGAGGAATCCTCGCAGGCCAAGAAAAGCAGGCTCGGCGCCACTTCGTTGGGCTGACCGGGGCGGCCGAGCAGCGAGTTCTGGCCGAATTCGGCGACGGCCTCAGCCGGAAAGCTTGCCGGGATGAGAGGGGTCCAGATCGGCCCCGGCGCCACGCCGTTGACCCTGATCTTGCGGCCGGCCAGCGACTGGGCCAGCGACCGGGTGAAGGCGACGATGGCGCCCTTGGTGGCGCTGTAGTC
>CAYWVA010000362.1:0-3020 GCA_964461545.1 uncultured Rhizobiaceae bacterium
TCGATCCAGAGCCCGCGGCATGGCGGCTGGCCGCTGTTTCATGACGGCGACTTCAACATTTCGGCCTCGGTCAAGGCCTATTACGCGCTCAAACTCATCGGCGACGACGCCGAGGCGCCGCACATGGCGCGGGCTCGCGCTGCCATTCTGGAGCATGGCGGGGCCGAGACATCCAATGTCTTCACCCGCTACACGCTCGCCCTGTTCGGACAGGTGCCATGGCGGGCCGTTCCCGCCATGCCGGTCGAGCTCATGTTGATGCCGCGTTGGTTTCCGGTGAACATGTGGAAGATGTCGTACTGGTCGCGCACCGTGGTGGCGCCGCTGCTCATCCTGGCTGCCCTGAAGCCGCTGGCCCGCAACCCCACCGGGATCGGCTGCCAGGAGATCTTTTGCGTGGCCCCTGACAAGGTGAAGCGCTGGAACCGCAACCCGACCGGCAAGCCGTGGGGCGAGTTCTTCCTCGCCCTGGACAAGTTGCTCCACCCTGCCGACCGCCACGTGTTCCCCCGTCTGCCGTTTCGACGCCGTGCCATCGACCGGGCGGTCGGGTTTATCACCCCGCGCCTCAATGGCGAGGACGGGCTCGGCGCCATCTTCCCGGCCATGGCCAATACGGTGATGGCCTTCGATCGGCTTGGCTACGGCCGCGACCATCCCGACTACGTCACGGCCCTGGCAGCGGTGCGCAAGCTCCTCGTGCCATCGCCTGAGGCGCGTGACGGCCAGCCGCGCTTCTGCCAGCCTTGCGTATCGCCGCTTTGGGACACAGCGCTCGCCGCCCATGCGCTGCTCGATGCCGGCGTCGGGACAGGCGACCCGCGGCTCAAGCGCATGTGCGACTGGCTCGCCGAGCGCCAGATCACCGATGTGGCCGGCGACTGGGCCATCAACGCCCCCGATCTGGAGCCTGGCGGCTGGGCCTTCCAGTACCGCAACGACTATTACCCGGACGTCGACGATACCGCTGTTGTCGGCATGCTGCTGCATCGCGCCGACGCTGAGCGCTATGGCCCGCACATCACTCGTGCTGCGAGCTGGATCGAAGGCATGCAAAGCACCAACGGCGGCTGGGGCGCCTTTGATATCGACAACAATGCTGAGTTCCTCAACTCGATCCCTTTTGCCGATCATGGCGCCCTGCTCGATCCGCCGACCGCAGACGTGAGCGCCCGGTGCGTCTCGTTCCTGGCCCAGATCGGGCACCGCAAGGACCATCCGGCGATCGCCCGGGGCCTTGCCTTTCTCAAGGGCGCTCAGGAGGCGGACGGCTCATGGTTCGGCCGCTGGGGCACTAATTACGTCTATGGCACCTGGTCGGTGCTGTGCGCCTTGAACGCGGCAGGTGAGGACATGCAGGCACCTTATGTGCGCCACGCCGTGGAATGGCTCCTTGCCCGCCAGCGCGACGACGGCGGCTGGGGCGAGGACGGCGCCAGCTACTGGGCCGAGCGACGCACCGAGACCAAGGCCTCGACGGCCTCGCAGACCGCCTGGGCGCTGCTCGGGCTGATGGCGGCGGGCGAGACAGACCACCCGGCAGCGGCCCGCGGCGTGCTCTATCTTACCGAAGCGCAACGCCAGGGTGAAAGATGGCACGAGCCGTGGTACACTGCGGTTGGATTCCCGCGCGTGTTCTATCTGCGCTACCACGGCTACAGCGCCTATTTCCCCACCTGGGCGCTTGGCCGTTTCGCCCGCCTCAAGCAGGCCAATTCGCGTAACGTCCAATGGGGGATGTGATGCACGGAACACGATTGCGCAGTGCGCGGCAGCGCTCATCGGGTCTGCCGCTCATCCGCTTCCAGGATGCGCGGCAGCGCACCGGCGCCATCGGAGTCATCGCCGCGCTTCCCGGCGAGGCAAAGAGTCTGCGCAAGTCCACCGCGCACTGGGGCAGCAGCCGGCCCGAGGTGGTGCTCTCTGGCATCGGCCCGCGGGCCGCCGGCGCAGCGGCAGAGGACTTGGCATGGGCCGGCGCCTCCGGGCTGGTGAGCTTCGGCTATGCCGGCGCGCTCAAGCCCAGCTTGAAATCAGGCACCCTCATCCTTCCCGACGAAGTCATAGACGCCGACGGCAATCGGCACGGCACCGACAGGGCCTGGCTGGCCGCACTGGCGGCGGCGATCTCCCCGGACGTGCCGGTGGTCAGCGGGCCGCTGCTTTCGGTCGGCCATATGCTGGCCAGCGCCGAGGACAAGCAGATGGCCCATGTCGCCACGGGAGCTGTCGCAGTCGACATGGAAAGTGCTGCGATTGCCGCTGCGGCGGAGCGCCATGGCCTGCCTTTCATCGCCGTGCGCGCGGTGCTCGACGAGGCGGCCCAGACCGTGCCAAGCGCCATCATGGCGGCCGTCGACGATACCGGAACGGTGGCCTTAGGCCGGCTGTTTCTGGCACTGCTGGCCCGGCGGCGAGAGATCGCGGCGCTCATTCCGCTTGCCCGCGCCGCCCGGGCAACCGACCGCACGCTGCTAGCCGTGTGTCGCCTTGGCGGGCCGAGATTTGGACTTGTCGGCTGATCCGTCCTCGGCAACATACTGCTGCAACTGCTTCTCGAACACATACTCGGCCGGGCGCTGCTGCGACAGGTCGATCTCGGGCGCCATGTCGCCTTCTGTCCTCACACCCTTGAGCAGCACCGAAAGCGCTTTCCACGGCTTGGCCACGGTATCGACGACCGAGGTGGGCTCGTAGCCGCAATGCACCATGCAGTTGGCACACTTTTCATACTTGCCGGTGCCGTAGCTGTCCCAATCGGTCTGCTCCATGAGCTCGCGGAACGTCTTGGCATAACCTTCGCCGAGCAGATAGCACGGCTTTTGCCAGCCGAAGATGTTGCGCGTCGGGTTGCCCCAGGGGGTGCACAGATAGTTCTGGTTGCCGGCGAGGAAATCGAGGTAGAGCGTCGACTGGTTGAAGACCCACTTGCGCCCGCCCGACTTGTGGCCCGACTTGCCGATCCGGAAGATGTCGCGAAACAGCGACTTGGTCTGATGCCGGTTGAGGAAGTGGTCCTG
>CAYWVA010000363.1:0-3003 GCA_964461545.1 uncultured Rhizobiaceae bacterium
TCCTGAAGGATATGCCCGGGAAGGTCGGCGCATTGCGCGGACCCGGCCCTCCTGGGAGGGCCGGGCGTTCGGCAAGGCGGGCTCGCCCGGAGTCAGCCCCCCGGAGTCAGGGGACCACTTCTCCGTGCAGTCTGAGGTCGAGGCCCTCGATCTCGGTCTCCTTGCCGACCCTCAAGCCGATGACCAGATCGATGACCTTGAGCAGTACAAAAGTGGCTATGGCGCACCACGCAACGGTGGCAATCACGCCCCAGACCTGGATCAGCACCTGGCCGGCATTGCCTTCCAACAGGCCCGGAGCGCCGCCGATGGCCTCCCTGGCGAAGACGCCCGTCAGGATCGCGCCGATGAGGCCGGCAACGCCATGGATGCCGAACACGTCGAGGGAATCGTCATAGCCGAGCCGCCGCTTGAGCGAGGTGACGGCAAAGTAGCTGCCAAGGCCCGCAGCCACGCCGATGGCCAGTGCCCCGCCCGGGCCCACATAGCCCGACGCCGGGGTGATGGCCACGAGCCCGGCGATGGCGCCCGAGATGATGCCGAGAATGCTGGGCTTCTTGTGCACCGCCCATTCGGCGAACATCCACGCCAGCCCTGCCGCGGCGGCCGCGATTTGGGTCACCGCCATGGCCATGCCGGCCGAGCCGTCCGCAGCGAGCGCCGATCCGGCATTGAAGCCGAACCATCCGACCCACAACAGCGATGCCCCCACCAGGCTCAGCACCAGGTTATGCGGCGCCATGGGCTCGGCCGGATACCCGGTGCGCGGCCCGATCACCAGCGCCGCCACAAGTGCTGCCACGCCGGAATTGATGTGCACCACCGTGCCGCCGGCAAAGTCGAGCACCCCGGCATCGGCAAGGAAGCCGTCGCCCCACACCCAGTGGGCGATCGGAGCATAGACGATCAGCGACCACAGTCCCAAGAACCACAGCAGCGCGGAGAACTTCATGCGGTCGGCAAAGGCGCCACAGATGAGGGCCGCGGTGATGATGGCAAACGTCATCTGGAAGGTGACGAACACGCTCTCAGGGATTGTGCCGACGAGGGCGTCCTTCTCCAGCCCGGCGAGGAACAATTGAGACAGCCCGCCGGTATAGGCCTGCAAGGCCCCGCCGTCGGTAAAGGCGATCGAGTAACCGGCGACCATCCACAGGATGGAGATGAGGCAGCACACGGCGAAGCTCTGCATGACGGTGGCGAGCACGTTCTTCTTGCGCACCATGCCGCCGTAAAACAGTGCCAGACCCGGGATGGTCATCATCAGCACGATGGCCGTCGAGGTCAGCATCCAGGCAGTGTCGCCGCTGTCGAGGGCGGCGGCCGGTTCGGCGGCTTCCTGGGCGCCGGCCGGCACGGCCAGCATGGCCAGGAGCCCGGCCAGCACGGCCAGGGCAGGTCTTGGGAAGAAGCGGTAGGACATGGTCAAAATCCTCATTGCTCTAAAGTGCGCTAGGTCCGGATTCTCCGGTGCGGATGCGTACGGCCGCCTCGAGCGGCAGCACGAAGATCTTGCCGTCACCGATCTGGCCGGTGCGGCCGGCCGCCGCCAGCACCTCCACGGTCCGCTCGGCGAGGTCATCGTCGACGGCGATCTCCAGTTTGAGCTTGGGTACGAAGGTGACTTGGTACTCGGCCCCGCGATAGATCTCGGTGTGACCCTTCTGGCGGCCATGGCCCTTGATTTCCGATACGCTCAGGCCCTCCACGCCGATGCCCGAGAGGGCGGCTCTCACCTCCTCCAGCATGTGCGGCTTGATCACGGCAATGATGAACTTCATCGGCATCCCCGGTTTCCTTGTGCAAGACGGCAGGGTTCATTCGGGGAGCCCCTATTCAAGGGCCGTGCCAGATCGCGTGGTGATTTGAAGCTACTGATTTCGTTGGAATATTCAGGTCAGGCCTGGATCTGCGGTGGTTTTTGGCTGCACAGATATCAGGCAAGAAAGATGATCTGCTTAAAATATGGTCGCATCGGCCTCTGCCTTGCGGACACCGTTCGCCCTTGCCACTATGGCGACTTCGTCTTTGAGCGCAGGCACACGAACGTCATCTGCTGAAACAGCCACGAGGTAGCCTTCCGATGGCCCGTCACATCGCATTTCTCGGCACCGGCATCATGGGCGCCCCCATGGCCGCCAATCTGATCAAGGCCGGCTTCACCGCCGCGGTGTGGAACCGCACCAAGTCCAAGACCGATCCGCTGGCCGCCATCGGCGCCAGGGTCGCGGACGGGCCACCGGACTGCGTGGAGGACGCCGACTACATTGTTTCCATCCTCGACAGCGGCCCGGTGGTGCGCGAGGTGTTCTTCGAGACCAAGGCTGCCGAGCGCATGAAGCGTGGCGCCATCTTCATCGACATGGCCTCGATCCCGCCGAAAATGGCCCAGGAGCATGCCGCCTGGCTCAAGGAGCGCGGCGTCGGCCACCTCGACGCTCCTGTGTCGGGCGGTAGCCTTGGCGCCGCCGAGGGCTCGCTGGCCATCATGGCTGGCGGGGACAAAGCCGACTTCGATCGCGCCGAGGGTGACGGGGTGTGGAAGCCGATGGGTCGGGCGAGCTATGTCGGCCCGGCGGGCAGCGGCCAGATCGTCAAGCTCGCCAACCAGATCATGGTCGCCTGCAACATCGCCAGCGTCGCCCAAGGGCTGCTGTTTGCCAGCCAGGGCGGTGCCGACCCGGCGCAGATTCCGGTGGCGCTGGCCGGCGGCCACGCCGACAGCCGGGCGTTGCAGGAACATGGCCGCCGTATGATCAACCGCGACTTTCGTCCCGGCGCGCCGATTCGCAACTTCGTCAAGGATCTCGATACGGTGCTGGCCAATGCCGACGACTTCGGGCTCGGCAAGCTGCCGGTGGTGCGGCTGGTCCGCGACGTGTTCAAGGAGCTTTACGATGCGGGCTACGAGCGCTGGGATCACAGCGCCTTTCTGCTCCATCTGGAGAAGCTGAACGCGCCCGCCCGCCTCGGCGACAAGAAGGACACCCCGCCCGAATGACC
>CAYWVA010000364.1:0-2998 GCA_964461545.1 uncultured Rhizobiaceae bacterium
CGCATGGCGCCGCTGTAGACCAGCTGCTTCAGCCGGGTCGGCGGCAAGTTGTTGGGATAATAGACGACGACATCGAAGAGCTGCCAGCGGCCTCGGTCCAGGGTGGCGCGTCGCGCCATGATCTGCTCGATCAGATGGCCCTGCTCATCGCGCCGGAAGATCGTCACGTCTTCCAGTTCACTTGCCCGCTCATTGGCATCGCCAGCCCGCACGATATCGCTGCCGGAGCGCATCCAGATCGGGTCCTTCTCGCCCAGGGCCAACTGCTTCTTGCCGTAGTCGCCGATGGCCCACTCGTGGAGCACCGGAGCGGCACGCGGGGCGGCCTGATCGTTGACCATGAAATTGAGCCCGCCGAGCACGATGCCCAGCGGCAACAGCATCAGCATCACCTGCAACGGTGATCCGCCGGCTGCCCAGATGGCGACGAGCTCACTGCGGTAGCTGAGCTCGGTCAAGGTCAAGAGCAGCGCCAACAACACGCTGATGGGCATGAAGGTCGACAGAGTGGTCGGCAACCTGAGCAGCGCATAATAGCCAACCGCGGCCAGCTGGTTGTCGTTGAGCTTGAGGATCTCATCGACATAGGTGACCACTTCAAGACTGAGCACGAACGCCGAGATCCCGAACAGGATCATGCAAAAGCGCATCAGCGCCATGCGCGTGAACATCCTGGTGAGGGTCACGGCCGTGCCACCTTGCGGCGCGGAAACATGAGCGTTCCCAAGCCGGCCATCAGGCCGGCCAGGCGGTCAACCAGCCATTCCATCCTGTCGGGGTTGACGAGGAAGCAGACGGCGCGAAACCGCCACAACGCGAAGGCGCTCAGCACCGCAAACGGCATCCACATGGTGAGATAGGGAGAGGTGCCCGCGAGCTTGGTGATCAAGGCGCCCTGCTGGATGACCTCGTGATAGGCAATGAGGATCACCAGCGCGATGCCGAACCGGTAGGCGCGCTGGCCTCGCCGCCTGCCGATGGCGAACGGCAGCGCCAGGAACGGCAGCACAAGAATGCTGGCGATCATGACCAGCCGCTTGTGAAACTCCGAGCGCAATTCGGCCAGGGTGATGGAGGCGGGCGGATCAAACAGCGCCGCCGACAGCTCCGGCAAGGTGAGCTCACGCTGGTCCTCGCCGCGCGGTCGGAACAGCTTGGTAGAGATGCGCCCGAGCGGTGTGTCGACGGTTTCGAAGGTGGCGACAAGTCCCGGCGGTGGACTCGCGTCGTCGTCGAAGTCCGGCCAGCTCTCAAGCTTGAGGCGCTGCCCATGTTCCAGCCGCAGCACCGGCCGCGGGTCAAGCGGCACCTCGACCAGAGCCCCTCTGGCGGCCGTGATGGTCTCCGCACCGGCGCTTCCGCGATCCTCGAACAGGAAGAGGCGCTCGAACGCGTTACTGCCCCGCGACAGCTTGTCGAGGATGAAGGTGCGCTGGCCGGCCTGCATGAACGCGCCTTCCTCGGCCAGGTAGAACACTTCGACATTCTTCACATTGAACATCACCGAGCGGTAGGCATAGCGGCCATGCGGCTGCAGCCAGCCGAAAATGCCGACCACCACCAGGGCAAGCACGACAGCCAGCCCAAGCACCGGGCGTACCAGCCGATGCAGACCGATTCCGGACGCCAGGAATGCGTCGATCTCGCTGTCCTTGGACATCTTGTTGAAGCCGAACAGCAGTCCGAGAAACATGGCGGCGGGAAGTGCCAGGCCGAGATAGTGCGGCACCAGATAGCCGAGCAGCTCGAATACCACTGCAAAGGAGTTCTTCTTGCCCAGCGTGACCTCGAGCAATCTCACCATGCGCTCTGCCAGCAGGACGAGAAGTCCGATCGCCATGGCTGTCAGCAGCGGCGTCGCCACCTGCTTCAGCACATAGCGATCAACCACAGGGAGCCGGATCATGAGCTTTCGGTCCCCCGCCGCCAAGCCGCCTTGATCGCCGCGATGAGGCGGTCACGGAGGCCGTCGTCCAAATTGACCGCGGCGGCAAGGTGCGGCAGGCCAGGCCAGCCCGGGTCGGGAAACTCGACGTCCTCGAAGGTCTGAATCGAGCCGTAGCGCGGCACCACATGGAAATGGACGTCGGGGTCGACCATCATCAGCATCAAATAGTTGATCTTGTCGAAATCCCGGAAAGCCGCAAGCCCCAGCTCGATGTCGCGGGTGGCATGGGCGAGTTCCGCAAAGGCTTGCGGCGTGATGTCGGGGAAACGACCGGCCTCGTCCTTGCACAAAAGCACGAGAGCCCCTAGCGTTACCTGGGCCGGGCGCAGCAGAACGCACCAGTGCCGATAGTCGGCAATCAGGGTCCCAGGATGGCCGAACTTGACGGCAGTTTGATTTGGCATGGCGCCCACCCCTCACAAGCGCCTTTGCGCTCCCGGCACGACTGCACGCAAGGCCCGGCCGTCAAAAGGGCGCCACAAGGCGCAGCCGCAGGGATCAGAACTCGCGCTTCGGCTTTAGAACCTCACGGCCCTTGTACATGCCCGTCTTGAGGTCAACATGGTGCGGCCGATGCAACTCACCGGTTCCCTTGTCCTCGACATAGGTCGCGCTCGGCTTGGTATGGCCCGAGCGGCGGAAGCCGCGCTTCATCGGTGAGGTTTTTCGCTTTGGAACAGCCATCTCGAACTCCGGGGTCCTGCAAAAAGTCGCGGGGCGGCTTATACAGTGGAAGACAGCCAATTGCCAGTCCCCTCACCCAGGCGAAAACCGTGCTGGCCAAAGCGTTGCTCGCCGGCGCCATGAATGGCGGCTTCAGTGCATAGCAGTGGGCCATCACCGTTGCCGAGCCGATCGGCCGCGCCGGTGTCGCTCGCCTTCACGCCAGGTGTGTTCGTCTTCCTGTGGGCAACCGGCTTCATCGGGGCGCGGCTTTCAGCCGACGACGCGGAGCCTTTCAGCTTTCTGGCCGTTCGCTTTGCCATCGTGGCGGCGGTGCTGGCCGTGGCGCCCTCGCGGCCGGGGCGCCGTGGCCGGACCGGCGCGCCG
>CAYWVA010000365.1:0-2994 GCA_964461545.1 uncultured Rhizobiaceae bacterium
GATGCCCTGGCCGATGCGGTTGGGCCCGCCCCCCAGGATGATCACCTTGTCGCGGTCGGTAGGCCTCGCCTCATTGCCGTCGTCGCCCGGGATCCCCGCTTCGTAGGTCGCATACATGTAGGCGGTCGGCGAGGCGAACTCGGCCGCGCAGGTATCGATGCGCTTAAACACCGGATGCACACCGAGAGAGCGCCGCAACCCCCTGGCGGCCTCTTCGGTGGTATCGGCCAACTCAGCCAGCCGGGCATCGGAGAAGCCCATGGACTTGAGCATCTTGAGATTGGCCGCATCCTGCGGCAGGCCGTGGGCCCGGACTTTGTCTTCCATTTCGACGATGCCGGCGATCTCGGCGATGAACCACGGATCGTATTTGCAAGACTCGTACACCTGGCTTGGGCTCGCCCCGCATCTCAGGGCCTGGGCGATGGTGAGCAGGCGATCGGGCGTGGGCCGGCCGAGGGCGGCGCGGATGGCGTTGCGGTCATCGCCCTGGCCGAGGCCGTCGATGGCGATCTCGTTCAGCCCGGTGAGGCCGGTCTCAAGGCTGCGCAAGGCCTTCTGCAGCGATTCCTGGAAGGTCCGGCCGATGGCCATCGCCTCGCCTACCGATTTCATCGAGGTGGTCAGAATCGGTTCCGTGCCGGGAAACTTCTCGAAGGCAAAACGCGGGATCTTGGTGACCACATAGTCGATGGTCGGCTCAAAGGAGGCTGGCGTCGCCCCGCCGGTGATCTCGTTGTCCAACTCATCGAGGGTATAGCCGACGGCCAGCTTGGCGGCGACCTTGGCGATCGGAAACCCGGTGGCCTTCGAGGCCAGCGCCGAGGAGCGCGAGACGCGCGGGTTCATCTCGATCACCACCAGGCGGCCGTCGGCCGGGTTGACGGCGAACTGCACATTTGATCCGCCGGTCTCAACGCCGATTTCGCGCAGCACCGCGATGGCGGCATTGCGCATGATCTGGTACTCCTTGTCGGTGAGCGTGAGCGCCGGAGCAACGGTGATCGAGTCGCCGGTATGCACGCCCATCGGGTCGACGTTTTCGATCGAGCACACGATGATGCAGTTGTCGTTGCGGTCGCGCACAACCTCCATCTCGTATTCCTTCCAGCCGAGCACCGACTCCTCGATCAGCACCTCGGTGGTGGGCGAGGCATCAAGCCCGCGCTCCATGATCTCAATGAATTCCTCGCGGTTATAGGCGATGCCGCCGCCGGTGCCACCAAGGGTGAAAGACGGCCGGATGATGGCCGGCAGCCCGATCTCCTGCAGTGCCTCAAGCGCTTCGACCAGCCCCTTTTCGATGTAGCGCTTGCGCCGTGCCGGCTCGCCGGCGGCCCAGCCAAGGTCGAACTGCCTGAGCTGGTGGGCCTTGTCCTCGGCCCCCAGGGCCAGCGCCTCGATGCGGCTGTGCTCGCTGCGATATTTTTCGCGCTCGGCTGCCTTCAGGTCGGAGGCATTGGCGAGCCTGGAGCGCGGGGTTTCGAGGTCGATTCTGGCCATGGCGGCGCGGAACAGCTCGCGGTCCTCCGCCTTGTCGATGGCCTGGGCCGTGGCGCCGATCATCTCCACGCCGTAGCGCTCGAGCACGCCGGAGCGGTTGAGTGTCAAGGCGGTGTTGAGGGCCGTCTGGCCGCCCATAGTGGGCAGCAGCGCGTCGGGCCGCTCCTTGGCGATGATGCGCTCGACCACCTCCGGGGTGATAGGCTCCACGTAGGTGGCATCGGCCAGCTCGGGATCCGTCATGATCGTGGCCGGATTGGAGTTGATCAGGATGACCCGATAGCCCTCGGCTTTCAGGGCTTTGACCGCCTGGGTGCCGGAATAATCGAACTCGCTTGCCTGGCCGATCACGATCGGTCCTGCGCCGATGATCAGGATCGAAGAAATGTCAGTTCTCTTGGGCATGTCGGAGGATCAGCCGGTGCACCGCAACAAGGGCTGGGGCCGTCTACACCAAGCTGGCCGGACAGGCAAAGGCAAAAGCCCACTTTACCGCATGGTCGCCGCCCTCAATTGGAACAATGCCGGCAAGGCACACGTTGGTATCGCGAACAAGGCCACGGAAGAGGTCCCAGGCGCCCATGGAATCCATTGGCGGATATATGTGGTTGATCATCGACGTCCTGTTCGTGGCGGCGCTGGCGGGGGCGATTCTGTGGGGCACGCACCGATGGCGCCAGAAGCGGCGCGACCAGGCGGCCCAGGAAGCCGAAAGAGAGGCCGTCGAGCGCGTCTACCGCGAGGACGAATCGCGCGGCTGAGCTTGATGCTGCACTACTAGAGCGGCTCGCTGCGCTGGCCTACCGATACATAATCGCGTCGCGTTGGCCCGGTGTAGAGCTGGCGGGGCCGCCCGATTTTCTGGCTCGGATCCTCGATCATCTCCCGCCACTGGGCGATCCAACCGACGGTGCGGGCAATGGCGAACAGCACGGTGAACATCGAGGTCGGAAAGCCGAGCGCCCGCAAGGTGACGCCGGAATAAAAGTCCACATTGGGATAAAGCTTCTTCTCGATGAAGTACTCGTCGCTGAGGGCGATCTTTTCGAGCTCCTTGGCGACGTCGAGCAGGGGATCGTCGTCGCTTCCGGTCTCGGCCAGAACCTCATGGGCGGTCTTCTGCATGATCTTGGCGCGCGGGTCGTAATTCTTGTAGACCCGATGGCCGAAGCCCATGAGGCGAAACGGGTCGTTCTTGTCCTTGGCCCGCGCGATGAATTTGGGAATGTTCTCAGGCTCGCCGATCTCGCTCAGCATGTTGAGCGCCGCTTCGTTGGCCCCGCCATGGGCCGGTCCCCACAAGCAGGCAATACCGGCGGCGATGCAGGCAAACGGGTTGGCGCCCGAAGAGCCCGCCAGGCGGACGGTCGAGGTCGAGGCGTTCTGCTCGTGGTCGGCATGCAGGATGAAGATGCGGTCCATGGCCCGGGCGAGCACCGGGTTCACCCGGTATTCCTCGCACGGCACCGCAAAGCACATGCGCAGGAAGTT
>CAYWVA010000366.1:0-2974 GCA_964461545.1 uncultured Rhizobiaceae bacterium
AGCTGCGCGTGTAGCCGGGCTCTGCGGCGCGCGACGGCTGCTCGTCGCCGCTGCGGCAGGTGCTACGGCAGCGCTGAGCCTGCCGCCGGCCGGGCTGTGGCCGGCCCTGATCGCCGGCCTCGGCATGATGATCTGGCTGCTCGACGGCATCGCCCTGCAGCGCGGATCCACCAGGGGCCGGCTTGCGGCTGCCGCTTTACTCGGCTGGAGTTTCGGCTTCGGCTATTTCGTCACCTCGCTCTACTGGGTCGGTTTTGCCTTTCTCGTCGATGCCGAGACCTTTGCCGCACTCATGCCATTGGGGGTGGTCGCCCTGCCGGCCGGGCTGGCGCTGTTCTGGGGCGCCGCGGCGGCGGGCGCCATCACGCTGTGGCAGCCCAGCGGACCGGGCCGGGCCGTCATGCTGGCAGTGGCGCTGGCGGCGGCCGAATGGCTGCGCGGCCATCTGTTCACCGGATTTCCGTGGAATGCACCGGGCTATGCCGCAGGTGGGCTCGATGGCCTGGCGCAGGGGGCTGCAGTCGTTGGGCTGTATGGAATGACGCTGCTCATGCTGCTCTGGGCTGGGCTGGCAGCGGTGCTCGCCACCGAGAACCTCAAGCGGCGGGCGATGTTGGCTGTCGCCGTCGTCGTGGCGACGGCGCCGCTCGCCTGGGCAGCCGGGCACTGGCGCCTGGCCACGGCGACCTCGGCCACCTTCGACGATATCGGCTTGCGGATTGTCCAGGCCAACATTCCCCAGTCGGATAAATGGCGGGTCGAGCGATTGGAAGAGATCGTCGCCACCTACCTCGACCTGTCGACCGCCGGCGGGCTTGCCGGGGTGAGTCATCTCGTGTGGTCTGAAAGTGCGGTGCCGATGCTGATCGACGAAGCGTCCGAGGCACGCGACGGCCTCGTGGGTAGTCTGCCTGAGCACACGACGCTCCTGTTGGGCGCCCTGCGCCGCGAGCTTGCGGCGCCGGCCAAGGCCCATGAGATGCGAGTCTACAACAGTTTCTTTGCTCTCAGCGGCAGTGGTGAGATCACGGCGCGCTATGACAAGTGGCGCCTTGTCCCGTTCGGCGAGTATCTGCCCCTTGAAGGGGTGCTCAAGCCGCTCGGCCTGCGCCAGCTCGTGCCGATGCCGCTCAGCTTTTCCGCCGGGGCAGCGCCGCAGACGGTGGCGATCGAAGGGACGCCGGCTTTCGCGCCGCTCGTGTGCTATGAGGTGATCTTTCCCCGCCGCCTCATAGACCGGGGGAACCGACCCGCTTGGCTGCTCAACGTCACCAATGACGGCTGGTTTGGAAACACCGCCGGGCCTTACCAGCACCTCGAACAGGCGCGGTTCCGGGCCATTGAAGAGGGGCTGACGCTGGTTCGGGCGGCCAACACCGGCATCTCGGCGGTGATAGACCCGTATGGCCGCATCCTGCACCGGCTGCGACTGGGTCAGTCGGGCCGGATCGATTCTACACTTCCCCGCCCCTTGCCTCCTACTGTATATGCCCGTTGGGGCGACTTTCCGTTCGTGCTCCTGCTGGCGATCGCCGGCCTGATTGCGGCCTGGGCACGTCCCCGAAAAGGATGAGCGGAAGGTTTGTGCGGCCTAATTGGCCGCACCGAGTACCGGAGCAGGGAAAATTCGCGTGACGATTAATTTTCCCGCTCTTGTCGAGTAATGCTGTGCTATGATCCTTCCCGATTGCGCTAGCTGCAGCAAAGCAGTCAAACTCCACGAGAGACGCTTCGATGTCAAAGAGAATGCCCAATCCGGTTGACGTGCATGTCGGCAACAGGGTCCGCATGCGCCGCATGCTCATCGGGATGAGCCAGGAGAAATTGGGCGAACGCCTCGGACTGACGTTTCAGCAGGTCCAGAAGTATGAGAAAGGCACTAACCGGGTCAGTGCCAGTCGGCTTTTCCATGTGGCCCAGGTGCTTGGCGTCCCGGTTCAGTTTTTCTACGAGGATCTGCCGGTGGGCGCCGAGAACGCTTCAGCCACGGGCTTTGCGGAATCCGCCGAGCAGGCGGTGATCACCAATTTTCTGAACTCCGCCGAAGGCTTGCAGCTCAATAGAGCTTTTCACCAGATCAGCGATTCGGACGTGCGCAGGCGGGTGGTCGAACTCGTCAAGTCCATCGCCGTGAAGGACTGACGATTCGTTCACCGTCCAAGCCGGTCGCGGCAGAAGCACCGTCCGGCACAGATCTTGATTTCTCGGCCAAGGGCTGCCAAGTGGTGCGCGGGTCGGCGGGGGCATGGGGCCTGGATGCCGAATATGGGGTTTGCGTTGCCGGCCGGCGGCGCATCTGTTCAGGAGCAAGACCGCCTGTGGCGCGCACCGATTATCTGTTCACCAGCGAGTCCGTTTCCGAGGGCCACCCAGATAAGGTCTGCGATCGGATTTCTGACGAGATCGTTGATCTGTTCTACCGCAAGGCGCTGACCAACGGCCTCGACCCGGCGCTCGTAAGGGTCGCCTGCGAGACCATGGCGACCACCAATCGCGTCATCATCGCCGGCGAGTATCGCGGGTCTGAATCGATCACCCATGGGATGATGGAGGAGCTTGCGCGCCACACGATCCGTGACATCGGCTACGAGCAGACGGGCTTTCACTGGGGCCACTCGGAGATCGAGATTCTGCTGCATGGCCAGTCGGCTGATATCGCTCAAGGCGTGGACGCCAGCGGAAACCGTGATGAAGGTGCGGGCGATCAGGGCATCATGTTCGGTTATGCCTGCCGCGAGACGCCTGAACTGATGCCGGCGCCGATCTACTATGCCCACCGGATTCTGCAGCGCCTCGCCGAGGCTCGCCGCACTGGCAAGGAGGCCCGGCTCGGACCCGACTCCAAGAGCCAGATCACAGTGCAATATGCCGGCGGCAAGCCTGTCGAAGTGCGCGAGATCGTCATCTCGCATCAGCATGTCGACGAGACCATGACCTCTGAGGAGGTGCGCGCCGTGGTCGAGCCCTATGCCCG
>CAYWVA010000367.1:0-2965 GCA_964461545.1 uncultured Rhizobiaceae bacterium
TCCGGCCGAGCGCCTCGGCAACCGTTACCCGCTCACCGGCCAGCGGGCGCACGCCGGCCAGGATGCGGGCCCTGGCCTCCTCGACGGGCAACAAAGTCATGTCACTTTGCCTTGTAGTGCCCCGATCGGCCGCCGGCCTTCTCGATCACCCGGATGTCGCCGATGCGCATGGCCCGGTCGATGGCCTTGCACATGTCGTAGACGGTGAGGCAGGCCACCGAAACCGCGGTCAGCGCCTCCATCTCGACGCCGGTCTTGGCGTCGACTTTTACGGTTGCCAAGACGTCGAGGCGCGCCTCGGCGGCGACCGGGGTAAAGCCGATCTCGACCTTGGTGAGGAGCAGCTGGTGGCACAGCGGGATAAGTTCGTGGGTGCGCTTGGCCGCCATGATGCCGGCAATGCGGGCGGCGGCGAGAACGTCGCCCTTGCTGGCCTCGCCGTCGACGATGACCCGCAGCGTCTCGGGCGCCATCCATATGCTGGCGCCGGCGGTGGCGGTGCGCGACGTCACCGCTTTTTCGGAGACGTCGACCATGCGCGCGGCGCCGCTTTCATCGAGATGGGTGAGGCGGGGCCTGGTCATCAAGCCCGCCAACGCACGCCGGCCGGGCGCTCGAGAAGCGCCCGGGTGGCGGCGGCGACATCGGCCTGGCGCATCAGGGTCTCGCCGACCAGGAAGGCATTGACTCCGCAGTTCGACAGGCGTGCCAGGTCGGCGCTCGTGGCCATCCCGCTCTCGGCTACCACGAGGCAGTCGCCTGTCACCAGTGGCGCCAGGCGCTCGGTGGTGGCCAGCGACGTCTCGAAGGTCCTGAGGTTGCGGTTGTTGATGCCGATAAGCCGGGTGTTGAGGCGAAGCGCGCGTTCGACCTCGGTTTCGTCGTGCACTTCTGCCAGGACGTCCATGCCCCAGTCGAAGGCGGCGGCCTCAAGCTCGGCCGCCAGCCCATCGTCGACCATGGCCATGATGATGAGAATGCAGTCGGCCCCCCAGGCGCGGGCTTCGGCGACTTGGTAGGTGTCGAGCATGAAGTCCTTGCGCAGGGCCGGCAGCCCGGTGACGGCGCGGGCGGCCAGAAGATCCTCAGGCTGGCCCTGGAAGGACGGCCGGTCGGTGAGAACCGACAGGCAGGCGGCCCCGCCGGCCTCATAGGCGAGCGCCAGGGCTGGGGGGTTGAAGTCGTTGCGGATGAGCCCCTTGGACGGGCTTGCCTTCTTGATCTCGGCAATCAGTGCCCAGTCTCCGGCGGCGACGGGCGCAGCAATTGCCGCCCTGAAGCCCCTGACGGGCAGGGAATCAAGGGCCTGGACTTCGAGTGCGGCCAGCGGCAAGGCCTGCTTGGCTTCAGCCACCTCCTTGCGCTTGTACTCGGCGATGTGGTCGAGAATGGCCATGGCATCAGGCCGCGGCGGCGTTAGAGATGGCGACCAGGGACTTAAGCGCGGCGGCCGCGCGGCCGCTGTCGATGGCCTCGGCCGCCTGCCCGGCCCCCGACTTGAGCCCATCGGCCTTGCCGGCAATAGTGAGGGCTGCTGCCGCCGTCATCACGGCGGCGTCGCGAAAGGCGTTGCGTTCGCCCTTAAGCACCGCCAGCAGGGCTGCCGCATTGGTCTCGGCATCGCCGCCCTTGAGTGCTGCAAGCGGGGAACGGGCAAGGCCGGCATCTTCGGGCGTGACCTCAAATGTCGTGACCGCGCCGTCCTTCAGTTCGGCAACCCAGGTGGTGCCGGTCGGGGTGATCTCGTCGAGCCCGCCCTCGCCATGGGTCACCCAGATGCGCTGAGACCCGAGCTTGTTGAGAACGTGCGCCAATGGCTCCACCCAAGCCTTTGAAAACACGCCGATAACCTGACGCTGGACGCGTGCCGGATTGGACAGCGGGCCGAGCAGGTTGAAGATCGTCCGGGTGGCGAGTTCGACCCGGGTCGAGCCGACATGGCGCATCGCCGAATGGTGGGCCGGCGCGAACATGAAGCCGACGCCGGCCTCCTCGATGCAGCGCGAAATGGCTTCGGGCGGAATATCGATATTGACGCCGAGGGCCACCAGGGTATCGGCGGCGCCCGATTTCGACGACAGCGCCCGATTGCCGTGTTTGGCGATCTTCAGGCCGGCTCCGGCCGCGATCAGAGCCGCACAGGTCGAGATGTTGTAGGTGCCAGAGGCATCCCCGCCGGTGCCGACGATGTCGAGGGCTTCGTCGGGCGCCGCGACCACCGTCATCTTGGAGCGCATGGTGAGAACGGCGCCGGTGATCTCGTCCACCGTCTCGCCGCGCACTCTGAGCGCCATGAGGAACCCGCCCATCTGGGCCGGCGTGGCTTCGCCCGACATCATGATTTCGAAGGCGGCCCGGGCCTCTTCGACGCTGAGCGCCCGGCCGTCGGCGACCTTGGCAAGGATCGCTCGGAAGTCGCTCATGGGTGCGGTCGTGGTCAGGTGAGGGCGCTCGCGTCGGCTCGGGCCAGATCGATGAAGTTCCGCAATAACCTATGACCGTGTTCGGACGCAATACTTTCGGGATGGAACTGGACCCCGTGAACCGGCAGCGACTTGTGGCTGAACCCCATGATGACCCCGTCGTCGGTCTCAGCCGTCACTTCCAGGCAGTCCGGCAGCGTGTGGCGCTCCACGATCAGCGAGTGATAGCGGGTCGCCTCGAAGCCGTCGGGGATGCCGCGGAACACGCCCGTTGCGCGATGGCGGATGCGCGACAGCTTGCCGTGCATCAGGGTTTTTGCCCGCACGATGAAGCCGCCATAGGCCTGGCCGACGGCCTGGTGGCCGAGGCAGACGCCGAGGATCGGCACCTGCCCGCCCGCCTCGCGCACCAGATCGAGACAGATGCCGGCCTCGTTGGGCGTGCACGGTCCGGGCGACAGCACGATGGCGTCGGGCCGCGACGACAGCACCTGGCCGACGCTCACCGCGTCGTTGCGGTGCACCACCGTCTCGGCGCCGAG
>CAYWVA010000368.1:0-2957 GCA_964461545.1 uncultured Rhizobiaceae bacterium
ACTGAACCGAGGAGGCATCGGCGAGAAATTCCCGTTGCCGGCTGAGCGCGGCCTGAATAAGCCGGCCAAAGAATACCCCGATTGCGCCGATGACGATCAGGGCAAGCCCCAGGAGCATCAGCGGATTCTTGTCCCTGCTGCGGCTGCGCGAGTAGAGCAGGATACGGCCAATCACCGCCAGACACAGGATGCCGAAGAGGACTCCGATAAGGCGCAGATTCAGACGCATGTCGCCATTGAGGATATGACTAAACTCGTGGCCGATGACGCCTTGCAACTCATCACGGTTGAGCAAAGTCATGCAATCGCGGGTGACGCCGATGGCGGCGTCGTTCGGCGAGTGGCCGGCGGCAAAGGCGTTGATGCCTTCTTCGTCGTCGAGCACATAAATCTTTGGCACGGGCACGCCGGAGGCGATCGCCATTTCCTCGATCACATTCTGCAGTTTGCGCTCTTCGGGATGGTTCGTGCTGGGGCTGATGAGCCGTCCGCCGAGCATTTCGGCGACGGCACTGCCGCCCTTGGCCAGAGCGGCGGTTTTGTAGAGGCTGCCAATGACGACGACACCGAGCGTGCCGAGCACGGCATAGAGGAAAAGCTGGGGATTCCACAGGACGAGTGTGGGCGCCAGCGCGCCAGGCTGCTGCTGTTGGGGGCTGGTGGCGTGGAAAATCAGCAGAGCGGCGAGATAAACCGACGCAATGATGCAGACGACGGCGAGCGCGAAGTAAAACACCAGCAGCTTGGTGTTCTTCCTGGCTTTGTCCTGATGTTCGAAAAAATCCATGAGCCACATCCTTGGACCGTCAAAGCGTGAAAACGGCCTTGGGCCGCCACGTCTCGGCGGTTCCGACAGACCCGTGTTCTACCCCTTCATCAAGTGAATGAAACCTTCGTCGCCTCGCGTTGCTCCTGATTCTCGATGGCGAACAGCTCGGCGGCGGTGAAGTGGAAGCTGGTGGCGATGATGCTGCTGGGAAAAACCTCCCGCTGCGTGTTGTAGGCCATCACCGAATCGTTATAGGCCTGCCGGGAAAATGAGACTTTGTTCTCCGTCGAGGTCAGCTCTTCCATCAGGCTCAGCATGGTCGTGTTCGCTTTGAGGTCGGGATACGCCTCGGAGAGCGCGAACAGGCGGCCGAGGGTTCCGGCAAGTGTGCCTTCGGCGGCGGCGAGTTGCTTCATCGCGGCGGGGTCGCCGGGATTGGCGGCGGCGCCTGTGTTGGCCGACGCCGCGGCATTGCGCGCGGCGATGACGGCTTCGAGCGTGCCGCGTTCGTGCTTGAGGTAACCCTTCGCGGTTTCGACCAGATTCGGAATCAGGTCGTAGCGCCGCTTGAGCTGCACGTCTATTTGCGCGTAGGCGTTTTTGAAGCGGTTGCGCAGCGTGACGAGTTTGTTGTAGATGCCGACAACGAGCATCACGGTAACCAAGACCAGCGCAGCCAGCACGATGATGACGATCAGCAGTGGATTCATAGATCTCTAGCTCCTTCGCTCATTTCAATAGGTTGTTGGGCCGGTTTCAGCGGCGCATCCGCTCGCCGAATTGTCGCCGCAATTCATCCCGCTTGAATTCCGCCACCTGCGCCCCCACGCCGGGTACATCGGGGGAGCAGGGCAGAGTCGCGACTGCGGGGTTGCCATGGCCGCCGATCCCCGATCCCCCCTCAGATACTCCCCGTGACCTTGATCGGCTTGTGCAGCCCCTCGCGAACGTAAAGCTGTTGCACCAGCACCATAGCGACCACCAGCAGCGGGGTGGCGACGATCATGCCCCATACGCCGGCGAGCACGGCGAAGATGAACTGCGTTACGATCATGACGCCCGGCGGCACCGACACTGCGTACTGCTCGACCAGCGGGGTGATCGCGTTGGACTCGACGAGCTGCACTGCGATGTAGACGCCCAAGGCCCAAAGCACCATCCACGATCCTTCGCCCAGGCCCAGCAACAGTCCAGGCACTGAGGCGACGATCGGACCAACGTTGGGCACAAAGGACAGCAGCCCCGCGAGCGCCCCCAGCGCGATCGGAGCGGGCATCCCGATCAGCCACATGCCCAGCGACGTGAGCACGCCGATCACCGTCATTGACGCCAGCCGGCCGATCATCCACCATCGCATGGCCACGCCCAGCCGTTGCATCGTCTGGCGTGCGATCGCGTCATGTTGACTCGGCACCAGCCAGAGCACACCACGCTGATACACGAGCGGATCAAACGCCACGAACACCATCACCACGAAGCTCACCGCCAGCAGCGCCGCGGTCATCACCGTCAACGACAACGCGTTGGCGATGGGTAGGAGAATCTGCCCAACACCGAACGTTGGCGACGCACCTTGGGACGAGGGCTCGGCCTGCGGCTTGGCCTTTTCCTCCGCTCTTTCATCCGCCTTGGGCGGCTCTTCCAGCGTGACGAGTGGTTTAGAATCGGGGTCGAGTGAATCACCAACCTCCTGCAGCATTTCCTGCTGCGACATGCCCGTCCAGTCCTCGGCACTCAGGAGCAGGCGCTGGCCCCACCTGCGCTGCTCCAACCATGTGAACACATTCTGCGTGGCGACGGGCAGTTTCTTGGCAAGGACATCGACTTGGCTGGCGAGCGGAGGCCCGATCACCCAGCCCAGCCCCGCTAGGGTAGCGAGCAAGACCAGCAGGACCAGCGAGGTCGACAGCCAGAAGGGTATGCGGACGCGCTGGCAAATCCATTCGGCGGGGCCGATGAGACTCAGGGCAAGCAGCACACCGAGGAATGCCGCGGCCCAGATCGGGTATGTCATCCATATGATCAACAGGGCCATAATGGTCAGACCGGTGACTGCGAGTTTGGTCCAGGACATGCTTTTTCCTCGGTCGATCACTCTACAGTGAGCTTAGACGCAGTTTCAAAACTTCTACTTCACAGCTTACCTTGGCAAGCCAGTTGCATTCCATATGCGTTAAAAGGGGAACGG
>CAYWVA010000369.1:0-2957 GCA_964461545.1 uncultured Rhizobiaceae bacterium
TTCTGCATCACCAGCGATACGCCGCTCGACTGGGCGGTGTTCGGACTATGGCTTTCGATGCTGCTCAACCGTCACGGGACGAAGGTGCTGCGGGTGAAGGGGCTGCTCAATGTCGTGGGAACGCCGCAGCCGGTTGTCGTTCACGGCGTTCAGCACACGATCCATAAACCGGTTCACCTGGCGGCATGGCCCGGCGGTGACGAGCGCAGCCGGATCGTGTTCATCGTCGATGGCCTCGATCCGACCCTCGTAATGCGCTCTTTTCACGCCTTTTGCGGCCTGGATTCCGCTCCGGTCAGTGAGTAGGATCGCCGCAGCCGAGGAGGGGAGTTGCGCATGCGGATGATTGGAGTTGACGTCGGCGGCACGTTCACCGACCTGGTCTATGTCGATACGGCCAGCTTCGACGTAAGCGTCCACAAGATCCCGACCACTCCCGACAATCCGTCAATCGGCGTCATCAGCGGCATTCGTGAACTGTGCGAGCGGTTCGCCATCGCGCCACAGTCGATCGACCACGTCTACCATGGCACCACGACGGCGACCAACGCGGTGCTGGAGCACGACGGCGCCGAATGCGGCATGATCACCAACGAGGGCTATCGCGACGTCATCCATATCGGCCGGCACCAGCGCCCGCAGCATTTCTCCATCATGCAGGAGATCCCCTGGCAGGACCGGCCTCTGGTCAAGCGGCGCCACCGCAAGACCGTGCCGCACCGCATCGTTCCGCCGCGCGGCGAGGTGCTGCAGGCGCTTGACGAGGATGCGGTGCGCCGCGCCGCGCGCGAGCTGCGCGAGGCTGGCGTGGCGTCGATTGCGGTGTGTTTCCTGTTCTCGTTCCTCGATCCGGCCCATGAGGAGCGGGCCAAGGAGATCATTCAGGACGAATATCCCGACTGCTTCGTCACCACGTCGTATTCGGTGTCGCCGCAGTTCCGCGAGTTCGAGCGCTTCACGACGACGGCGATCAATGCCTTCATCGGCCCCAAGGTGCGTAGGTATGTTGCCGATCTCGAGGGCAGTCTGGGCACGGCCGGGCTCAAGGCCGACCTTCATATCATGGGCTCGAACGGCGGCGTGGCGACGGCCGCCATGGTCGCCGAACGCCCGGTCCTGACGCTGTTGAGCGGTCCTGCGGCGGGCGTGCTCGGCGGCGCCTGGTCGGGCGAGCTGTGCGGCCGCAACAGCCTCATCACCTTCGACATGGGCGGCACTTCGGCCGACATCGGCATCGTGGTCAAGGGCCGGTTTGCCGAAGCCACGCCGCGCGACACCTGGATCGCAGGCTTTCCTCTGATGGTGCCAATGATCGACATCCACACCATTGGCGCCGGCGGCGGGTCGATCGCCTACCGAGACGCCGGCGGCGCGTTCCGGGTTGGCCCGCGCTCGGCCGGCGCCCAGCCCGGTCCGGCAGCCTATGGCTTCGGCGGCATCGAGCCCACCGTGACCGACGCCAACGTGGTGCTCGGCCGCCTGGACCCGGACAATTTTCTCGGCGGCGAGATGCGGTTGAACCTGGCGGCTGCCCAAGGGGCGGTCGAGCGGCTGGCCAGGGAGATCAACCTCGACCCGATGGCCACGGCGGAGGGCATTTTGACCATCGTCAACTCCAACATGGCCAACGCCATCCGCTCGCGCACGGTCCAGAAGGGCCTCGACCCGCGCGACTTTTCCCTCGTCGCCTTCGGCGGCGGCGGGCCCATGCAGGTCGCCGACGTCGCCGCCATGCTGTCCATCCCTGAAGTGATCGTGCCGCATCACCCGGGGATCACCTCGGCCATCGGCCTGTTGACCACCGACCTCAAATATGACGCCATCCGCACCGCCTTCCAGGTCAGCGGAGCGATTGATCGGCCCCGCATCGATCAGGCCTTGAAGGAGATGGAAGCGAGTCTGGCCGATCAGTTCGCCGCCGATGGCATCTCCCCGGACGGGGTCGCGTTCCAGCGGGCGGCCGATATCCGCTATGTCGGGCAAGGTTATGAGCTGCGCATCTCGCTCGGCGCCGGCCCCTTCGATGCTGACGCTGAGCGCGACCTGTTCGCCGCCTTCGAGCAGCGTCACCGTGTCGAGTACGGCCACCTGTTTCCCGACAGCGCCAAGGAGATCGTCAATGTACGCGTCACCGGGCTCGGTGCGACGCCCAAGATCAGCAGGTTGCCGGCGCCGTCCGGCGGCTCACTCGACAAGGCTCTGGTGCGCACCGGCTCGTGCATGTTCCGGGTCGACGACCATTTGCGCACCTTCGAGACTGCCTTTTATCGCCGTGACCTGTTGCCGGTGGAGGAAAAGATCGCCGGGCCGGCGGTCATCCTGCAGCAGGATTCCACCACCGTGGTCCGCCCCGTGGACGTGTTCCGCGTCGAGCGCAGCGGCAACATCATCATCGCCATCGCCTGCTAGGCCGGGGAGACCAGCATGAGCCTTGCCACCGAAGTGACACCAGCCGGCGACGACATCGATCCGGTGACGGCGAGCGTGATCCAGGGGGCGCTGCAGAACATCGCCATCGAGATGGGCTACAAGCTGATGCGCATGTCGTATTCCTCGATCATCCGCGAATCGGAGGATTTCGGCGCCGCCCTGGTCGACGAGCACGGCCGCCAGTTGGCCGAATCGCTGCAGTCGACGCCGCTGCAGTCGGGACCGATCCCGGGATATGTCCAGAATGTCATCAAGACGTTCACGCGCCGCGGGCAGGACTTTCACCCCGGCGACGTCATCATGCACAACGACCCGTACGGCGGGGCCAGCCACGGGCCGGACGTAGCCTTCATCGTGCCGGTGTTCTTTGCTGATGAACTGATCGGGTTCTCCTGCACCACGGCGCACCATCTCGACATCGGCGCGCTTTCGCCGGGAAGCTGCGGCATCGTCGATGCCCTCGACGTCTATGCCGAAGGCCTGCAGTTCAAGGCCATCAAGACCTATGACAAGGGGGTCAAGGTTGA
>CAYWVA010000370.1:0-2955 GCA_964461545.1 uncultured Rhizobiaceae bacterium
TTGTTGATGAAGTTCCTGAAAAGCTGCATGGGAGTAATCCTTTTCCACTCAGTTGGGTTCGTGCTTCCAAGTGCGCTTTCCGCGCCCCCCTGGGCAACACCAGCACCGTGGTTCGGGCCTGTCTCCTATGTACGCCTTTGCCCAAGCTTAACTATTCGGACTGATGGCCTAGGCTCGCCACTGAACGAACGGCCTAATCCCGCCGCCTAGATTATGGCCGCCACCCACGGTGTATGCGGAAACACCAGCAGGGCTGCCGGCGCCATCGCCGCCCCATAGGGGACGCCGGCGCCGGGCGAATGCAGCCGCGCCAGCCATTCGATACCGTGCCAGCGAGCCGGCAGCTTCATGCGCCGGAACCCCAAGATGGCCAGCGTCAGCACACCGCCCAGCAGCGCGGTATAAAGAACATAGGCAAGTATGTGGTCGGCCCCCAGCCACAGCATTGTGGCTGCTGCGAGCTTGGCATCGCCGCCGCCGATCCAGCCCATGGAAAAGAATACGAAGCCGGCCAGCAGGACACCGGCAGCGATGGCCAGGCTCAATGCCATTTCCTGAAGCCCGAACCCGGCAAGCGGCGCCAGGACCGCGTAGGCCAGGGCGATCACAATCACCAGCCGATTGCGGATCTTCATGGTCATGAAGTCCATCAGCGCGGCAAACACCATCACCCCGGGGAAGAAGGCCAGCGCGGCCCATGCCGCCATCTGCGAGATTGTCACGATAGTCTCTCCTGTCGGCCCCAGCCAAAGCCTTCGACCATGGGGCTAGAGCCAGGTCCATTCGGTCCGACGGCCTAGGCTATCTGGCGGAATGGAGATTTTGGGCTTGGCTCGTAAATCTAATGAGGCCGTCACAACCGGCGTGGCCGGCGAGCAGCAACCGAGGCACAATGTCATCATCTGACCGCAAGAGCCCAACCAGCAGCCAGACGGTTCTCGTCGCCGAAGACGATCCATTCATGCGCGAACTGATCTCTATCATGCTGCACGCCCATGGGTTTCGCGTCATCGAGTCGGTGAGCGGCGATCACGCCCTGCCGCTCCTAAGGGTCGGCGGCATCGATGTTCTGGCGACCGACATCTGCATGCCGGGCTCACTCGACGGCTGGTCGCTGGCCGTACGCGCCCGCAGTCTCCATCCGCGGATCGTCGTCGTCTATTCGAGCACCCGGCCCGCTATTGCCGCGCGTCAGATTAGCCACAGCCTCTACCTCCAGAAGCCCTACCATCCCGATGCGCTTATCGCCGCGATCCGGCACCTGACGTCGTGACTCGACGAGCACTTGCCTGAATCCGCCCCTCAATGGTTCACATGAGGCTGTCGAGGGGCGAGGCCAACTCCCGGTTCGAGCCCTGGCGGCTCACTGTGTAGTCTCCAGACGTTCCGGCACTTTTATCTCGTCGGCCTTATAGCGTTTGATGGCGCCGGCAATCACCTCGCCATGGAACAGGATGTTCCGGTCGAGGACGTAGGGCGGCCACGGGTCGTGCATCTGCATCGCCTTGTTGGCGGCCATCGCGTCGCCGGCCTGAAGGGTGATGGTATCGCGGCGCTCGAACCAGTCCGGCGCCAGCACGCGGTATCGCAGGTAGTAGGCCGGCGGGCCGGGATGGTAGCCGGGATGGTAGGGATTGTAGCGAAGATCGTCGGCAAGAACTGCCGGCGCGCCAGGGGCGGAGATGGCCAGTAGGACGGCAATGAACAGCAGGCTATTTCGGGGTGACATGGTATTCCACCTTCGGTAGATCGAGCATGTGGCCGAACGGGCCTTTGACGGCGCCGCCGGTTTCCATCAGGTGCAGGTACTCCTTCGAGACCTCAAGCTTGCCGAACAGGACGAGTTCGGGGTCGTTGGATGGTGCCAGGTTGTCGAGCGGCGTTGCCAGCGCAATCCCGGGCGGCACCGGCACGACGAGCCGCGGGGTGACGATGACGACAAGCTCGGTCTCGTCCTTCTGAAAGCCGGAGCTGCGGAACAGCGCACCGAGGACCGGCACATCGCCGAGCCATGGGACCTGATCCTTGGTGCGGCTGTGGTTGGACTGCAAGAGCCCGGCCATGGCGAGACTCTGGCCGTCGCGCAGCTCCACCGTCGTCCTGGCGCGCCGCGTGGAGAGGCTCGGAATGCCGCGCACCGCGTTGGCGAAGTTCGGCTCGCTGACTTCGGGTTCGATCAGCAGATTGATGACGCCGTCGGCCAGCACCGTGGGCGTGAAATTCAACCGCACCCCGAATGGCTTGAAAACGGTAGGCGACGCTACCTCCCCGTCTGCGGCTCGTTCTGATGGGACAGGAAACTCGCCGCCGGCGTGGAAGCTCGCCGGCTGGCCCGAAAGCGCCGTCAGATTCGGCTCCGCCAGGCGCCTCGCAATCCCTGCCTCTTCGAGCGCCGAGATAACGACGTCCACGTGATGACCGTTGTTGAGGAGATTGGCCACAGCAACACCGAAGGGGGTTGCCCCTCCGGCAAGAGTTGGGGCGGCAAAATTGGGCCCTATGGGCTGTCGATCGAACGCGATACGCTCGCCCTCCCCCCCCACGGCCGTACGGGTACTTCGGCCGCCGATGGTTGCGAATTTGAACCCTCCGACATTGACGTTCCAGTGGACCCCGAGATCGCGGCCCGAGGAACGCTGCGCCTCGATGATGCGGACCTCGAGCATGACCTGCTGCGGCGAGGCAACCGACAGCGCGTTGATGACCTGATTCTCCTCCTGACCGGCTTCGTTAGCGAACTCACGGGCAATGGAGAGAATCCTGTCGAGCGCCACGGCGTCGGGCACCGTACCGTCCAGCATGATCCTGCCATTGGCTGAGCGGATGTTCACTTTGGCCGAGGGCACGGTCCTTCTCAGGGCCTCGCGCAGGGCAGCTAGATCATGGGTGACCTCGATGTCGATGACAGCGATGAGGTCTCCAGCGGAGTCGTAGAACGCCAGATTGGTGGTGCCG
>CAYWVA010000371.1:0-2955 GCA_964461545.1 uncultured Rhizobiaceae bacterium
CGCGACAGGGCGCCATCGCCATCGGCGTCCATGAGCGCGAAAACGATCCGCATCACCGCGCCGTGGCCCATGCCGTGGCCCATGCCGTAGCCCATGCCGCGGCCCATGCCGTGTCTCATCATGGCGCCGTGCCGGCCGCGGTACTTGCCGTCTTCCATCCTCCCTTGCCGGCGCTGCTGCATCATGCGCTGGCCGCGCTGGCCCTGCTGCATCATGCGCTGGCCGCGCTGGCCCTGCTGCATCATCTGGCCCTGCTGGCCCTGTTGCATCGTCTGGCCGCCGGAGGTTTCCTGCGCTTGGGTCAGGCCTATGGTGCCCGCCAGGATGAAGGCGGAGGCGGTCAACGTCAAAAGCGGTGTCTTCATGGCTTGAGGTTCCTTTGTGGTGCACGGTTCATGGGAGCCGGACTGGAGAATCGAATCGGGGTCGTCGGCCAGGTCATGCCCCGAACAAAAACGCCGGCCGGCGAGCGAGGTTGCATCCATGAACGGTGGCGATTCATCGCGCCCTGGAGTCCCGCTAGTTTGACAGCGCATTTCCGAGGCGCCGCCACAACACGCCTTTCAGCTCGATGACCATAGGTGAGGAAAGCCGCTGCGGCGTGCCCACAGGTGCCCGGCCTTCGGCTGCCAGCCTGCCGACCACCAACTCCCCGTCGGTGCGATAAGGGTCTCCACCGCCGTTGCGGCCTCGCAGCGTCGGACCGATGCCGGTCACCCGATAGATCGCCTCCAGCCGGCCCGCCGAGGCGAGATCGGCGATCAACAGGTCGCGCTCGGCATCGATATCGGGCGCGATGTGGTGGGTGACTTGGCCGGTATAGCGGCTGAACCCGACACCGCGATCAAAGGTGGCAGAGCCGAGCCATACGGCTCGTCCCTCGCGGCCTTCGTCGAGCACCTTCCAGAAGCGGACATGGTGGCGCTGATCGGCGCTGTGTCCCACCGGTTTCTCGAACGCGAAATCCTCGCGCCGGCCGTCCAGATAGAGATCGCTGACCGGGGCATGGCGGTAGGGGCTATTCAGCGCCACTGATCCGATGATCTCAAGGCTGGAGCCCAAGGTAATAGGATCTGCCGGATACCAGCCTGCAGCATGCACGGCGCCAAGCACCTCTTGCTTGCTGCCGACCAGACCGACATTCAGCGGGTCGCCGGGAATGTCCTGGGCGGTGCGAGTCACCATGGGATGACCAGCGAGCCCGGGCTGATGTTCATAATCCTCCCAGGCAAGCGGCAGCACGACATAGGCGAGCAGGCCGTAGCCGACCGCCGCCACCAGCAGAAGCCCGAGCGCCTTAAGCATCGACGTCGGGGCCAACAAGCCTGCCGAAGGCGTCGAGCGCTTCAACCTGCCGAAGCGGGGTGTAACTCATAGGGATGGGCCGCCAGTCGTCGTTGTGAGCACCTCCGGTCCGCCGGGCCCGACCAGCACCGTGTTGGAGACAAAACCATCGCCGCGGCCAGTCTCCATGAGCCACGACAGGACATGAAACGTCATCCCTTGCCTGATCTCGAGATCAGAGTCGGACCGCAGTCCCACCACCGTATTGCCGCCGGTCCATGACGGCGGATAGCCGATGCCGACGGCATATCCGCAGTGATGGCGGCGGTAATAAGGCAAGCCTGCCTCGTCCACCGCCCCCTGCCAGGCGCCATAGACGTCGCGCGCCCTCATCCCCGGCTTGAGGGCGCCAAGAACCGCCTCGAAGGCCCGGCCCGCCACCGCTGCCATTGCAACGTCGTCGTCAGGCGGGGGCCCAAGATGAACGAGGCGGCCGAGCGGCGCGTGGTAGCGGGCGACGCAGCCCGAAAGTTCGAGAAACACCGTCTCGCCGCGACGGTGGCGGCCGTCGCCCCAGGTCGCATGCTCCTCGCCGAGCCTTGAGCGCGGCCGGATGAACGGTCCGAAACCCGGCGGTTGGCCCCCAGCGCGAATCATTGCGGCCATGCAGTCGGCGGCCACGTCGGCCTCGCGCACGCCATCGGCGATGGCGGCCATTGCGGCCTCAGCCGCAGTATTGGACACCGCCGCGGCGCGCCGGATCAGCGCGATCTCTTCGGCGCTCTTCACCAGGCGCAGGTCGTCGACAAGGCCGGACACGTCCATCCACCGCGCATCCAGCTGATCGGTGAGCGCCAGCGCCAGCCCATGGCTCAAGCCGGCAGTCCAGAACTCAACGCCGAGCGACGTCGCGGCAAGGCCCTGTTCCTTGAGCACCCGCACGGCGATTTCGGCTGCCGTCTCGGCGTCGCTGTGACCGCGGAAGTCCGCGGCGCGCACCTGCCTTTCGATCGTTACGCGCTCCATGGCGCGGGTGATAAGGACGGGCGTTCTGTCGAGCGGAACCACGAGAAGATGCGGCGCGAAGTAGCCCCAATGGTCGAGACCGGTGAGATAAAAGACGTTTTCCGGTGCCGCGATGACGGCGGCTGCCAGATTGCGCTCATCGAGACGGGTCCGCAGGGCCTCGAGGCGCCGGGCAATCTCGCCGTCGCTGAACGGATTGTCGAACACACGAACTCCAATGCACCATTTGCTCGTGGTTGTCAGCGGCCGGATTTGTGTTGTATACAACGTGACACGTCGTCGCTGGCCCAAGACGCCAGTGCGGCTGAACACGAGAAGAGGGAGGAACGAATGTCGCAAGTGTCATCCATCACCCGGCGCACGCTGGTCGCCGGCGCTGCCGCACTGGCGCTCCTTGCAGTTTCGGCGCCTGCCGTGCCGAGCCCGGCATCGGCCCAGGACACACTGGAACAGGCGCGCGAGCGCGGCTACATCCGCGTCGGCTTCGCCAACGAGGCGCCTTACGGCTATGCCACGCCCGACGGCCAGCTGACCGGCGAGTCGCCGGAGGTCGCCAAAGCGATCCTGGCGCGCATCGGAATCCCTGAGGTCGACGGCGTGCTCACCGAGTTCGGCTCGCTCATCCCGGGCCTGATGGCCGGCCGC
>CAYWVA010000372.1:0-2952 GCA_964461545.1 uncultured Rhizobiaceae bacterium
CGCTGCTGACATGACCTCACCGTGCAGGATGCTACTCTTGATCGGCGGAAAGCGGCGACACTCGCCAGCCGTTGCGTCCTTGCCTGTCCAAAAACGGCACGACCGGCATATTGGCGAGCTAGACGACAAGGCTGCTCTGCTCATCTACAAGGCGCGACGGCTGTCGGCGGGTCGTGGCGGTGCCACGGTCGACCGGCCCCTACCGCCCGGGGCACTTTCGTGGAACTTCGTCGAATGGCCTAGGCCGAGTGGGTGAATAGAGCCTTGAGCCGCCGGGGAGTATACCTAGACAAGCCGTTACATTGGATGGTGCAATAATCAGGGATTGCAATGGATAACATCGTGAAACTCAGCGAAGTAAAGAGACGAAGCGAGGCGGGGTCTGCTCCCAATCAGCAGCAGATGGCGGAACATATCGCTAGCTTGTCATTCGAATTGAACGAGATGGCAGGCAGGGCCACCTCTCCTGGAAGCGGTGCAGGCACCAGCCCCCAACCATAACCCGCCGGGGCTTTTCTGGGTCCTTGATGGGAACTGCTAACACCCTCGATAGTTGTATATGGCAGTTGATACACTCACAGGCTGCACAACTCCTGGCGCCAAATGACAGGCCCGTCATCGGAAATAGGGTAAAACACCATGACGACCGTGCTGACCGTTGCCGGCCTCTGGATCTTGGTCTCCGTTGTACTAGGACTTCTGATCGGCCGCGGCATCAATGCCCTTCGCGCAGTGGAGGAAGCATCGTGCTCCCTGCCACCGATCAGAGCCATGCGGAAACCTGCATCAGATCGCAAAGCTGGTGCTAACCCGCAAGGACGGCCTCAAGTTATGGCCTACATGCAGCGCCCCGAGCATACGAGAACTCCACCTAACCCAATGCCGCTTTAGAGCATGCCGGCGTTCCCACTCCTCGCCGGTCTCGCACACCGCCGGAAGCTCGGCCGCGTAGCGAGTTGCAATATCGCCCGAATGCTCCACCGCCGACAGCTTCGCCTATTCTCGCCAGATCCACTTTCATGCGGGCAACAAATCGGCGCATTCGTCTGATTTTCCGCCTGGCGCTCCATTCGTTGCACCCGGTCGGCGGCTTCGATGATTGCCGCCACGTCGTGCGCCTCAGCCAGGAGCAGGCGCGTGAGCCGGTTCTGTGCGGCGTCGAGGGCATCGAGGGCGGTGGTGCTCATTGCCTGACCTCAACCACTCATAACACCGCTAACGCGCTAACAACCGGGTCGAGAATGAGCCTATTCATTGGGCTCACCGTCGTTCTCGATTGTTAGGGCTCCATTGGCGCCCCTAACATTCACGCCATCGCTGAGGCCATATTCTGCCCGGCCTTCGCTGCCACCTGTTAGGTTGTTAGCGTTGTTAGGTAGAGGTTCAGGGTGAACGTATCGGCCGCGCCCTGCCTTCTCCACCTCGCCGGCCTTCATCATTTGGAACAGCAGATAACAGACGTTGCCGCTCGGCATCCCGGTGGCCGCTGCGATGTCTGCCGGCGCCATGGGCTCGGAGGCTTCCTGCAGCGCATCGAGGATGGCGCGGCGCTCTCCGCTACGGCGCACCTCGGCCGCCGGCCCCTGAGCCGTCCACCGGCAGGTTTCCCGGCTGAAGCTCACCGCCACGTCGATTTCCTCGATATCGCGGCCCCGCCCCACCAGCGTTACGCCCTGGCTGGTGCGGTTGAGCACGAGCACGGTATCGGCCGCGCCCGTCAATCCAGTCGTGCCGCTCACCGTGTCTAGCGGATCGTCGGCGTCCATTTTGCGAACGTGGTGCACTAGGACGATGGCAACGCCTTTCTGCCCCGTTGCGCGGTGGGGCTCAAGCACCTTGGGGCCCACCGCAAGGACTGGAACGAGCGGCTCGGGGTGTGGTCCATCCGGCCGCGCAACAATGGTCACCAGCACGCCGCGGATGCGCTGCGGCAGAAGGCGCAAGGCTACGAGCCGCCGAGCGCCATGCGGCATCGCCATCGCTACCGGAACAGGTCTGCAATGGCGGTGTGAGATCCCATCATGTGACTTCGCCGTCAATAACGGACCACGGGGGCGATCATCCATTCCTTGCGCCGCTCGCGGTCGTTGGTCTTTGGCGAGTCCGAACAGCTTGCGCAGCGGCGCCGAAAAAGCACCTTGCCACTGGCGATCTCGACTTCCCACTCGCCCGAATCGCCGGCCGCCAGATCCGCCCAGATCAACGTCTCGGCCTCGTCTCCGTCCATGGGTCCTCCGAAATGTCGTGGCTGCACGAAAGAGCTGTAGTTGCTTCACTGCGAATGCTCAACTTGTGATAGGTGTGGCGCCGGCTGCCGTTTTGCAATGGAGCGCCCTTCCACCCCTCCTTTCAGACAGCAATAGTCCAAGCCGGTGGCCGTGAGCATCGAATGCGATGTATCGGCCGCTATGAGCCAGGATGCTGCCGGCATATCACGTGCCGAGATACACCGCGGTTTCGCTCATTGTGACACCTCGTGGAGCAAGCCTAGCCGGCGGGCTTTGGCTTCGGCCGCCTGCAGCACCTCGATCACTTCCGGCAGCACCGCCAGCTTGAACGCGAGGCCTTTGTTGCCGGGCCGCATGGTGCCGTCCTCGGCCGTGAACCAGATCCGCAGATTGGGTTGGCCCGGTTTGATGCGCTCGATCTGCACACCGAGCCTGAGCCACCACACCGACAGCTTGGAGAGATTGTAGAGCCCGTTCGGGCCGCCCGGGGCTGCCGTCCGATGGCCAGTCCAGGTGTCCCCGCATGGTCTCAATGCCGCTTGGGCGTGTCACGCCGCTCCCACTCGTCACCGTTCTCGCAGACCTCCGGCAGCTCGGCAACACAGCACTGAGAGAGCCAGGTGCCGATGTGCTGAGGTGCCTTGCCGGTGCCGCGGTCAAGAATGGCGTTTGCCGCTGGCCTTGAGGAAAGAAAAGGGGCTCATTTTGCGACCCTCCACACTAG
>CAYWVA010000373.1:0-2938 GCA_964461545.1 uncultured Rhizobiaceae bacterium
CGGGTCGCCGGGGTCTGGATCATGCCGACCAGCCGGGCTCGCAACTCGTCGAGCGACGGCAGTTCAGCCAGCGCCTTGACGCCATTGGCATCGAGGACCGACCGGCCGAGGGCGCCGCCAATGATCACGAGCTTGTCGTGCTGCTTGGCGAACTCGGCGGTGATTTTCGGTGCCACGACCGGATCGCTCGAATGGGCGATCATGGTCGGACCCGAAAACAGGCCCGCGATCTCATGGGCGTCGGTGCCTTCAAGAGCAAGCTTGGCGAGGCGGTTCTTGGCCACCTTGACGACCGCCCCCGCCTCCACCATGCGGCGCCGCAAATCGTTGCTCTGCGCCACCGTAAGGCCGAGATTATGCGCCACGACAACCACCCCGGCGGTAGAAAACACCTGGTGGAGGACCGTGACGAGCTCTCTTTTCTGTGCTCTATCCACTTGCTCTCTCCGTTCCAGCCCGATCCGCCTCAACAGGTGATCAGGCTGCTGGCACTTGCCGCCGCCGTGGTGCCGCACCGGCCGATCCGGCAGGCGAAACGCCACTTGCGACGGCGCTCACTTGCCTGTCCGCTCCAGCTACCACGAGCCGATACTGGAACTCGAAAGCTCAAACCGATCTCCAGCTCCTCGCGAGCCTCAATCCGTCTGCTTCCCATCTCATGCAGGCCCTTGAGGGTTTAAGCGAGGCAAGCCCCGCACCTGCAATCTCGGACAGGTCGCCATCGGCCTGAGACATCCCAGGCGTTCCGGCCTCACGCCGCTCCGGCTTTTCAGCCGACGCAAGCGAATACGACATCCGGCCTCACGCGCCGGAAACGCTCCCGAGCTCGACCTTCACTCCCGGTCCCATGGTCGAGCTCAAAGCCACCTGTTTCAGATACGTCCCCTTGGCGCCGGGTGGTTTGGCCTTGATGACGGCATCGACCAGAGCCCTGACGTTGTCGGCGATCGCCTCTTCGGCAAAGCTCACCTTGCCGACCCCGGCATGAACGATGCCGGCCTTCTCCACCTTGAACTCGATGGCCCCGCCCTTGGCCGCCGTCACGGCGCTCGCGACATCCTGGGTCACGGTGCCGACCTTGGGGTTCGGCATCAGTCCGCGGGGGCCCAAGATCTTGCCGAGCCGGCCGACCAGCGGCATCATGTCGGGAGTGGCGATGGCCCGGTCAAAGTTGATCTCGCCCTGTTGCACCGCCGCAACCAGTTCCTCCGCACCGACCACGTCGGCTCCGGCCTTGGTGGCTTCCTCGGCCTTGTCGCCCTTGGCGAACACGGCGACCCGGACGGTGCGGCCCGAGCCGTGCGGCAGCATGCATACGCCGCGCACCATCTGATCGGCATGGCGCGGATCGACGCCGAGATTTACCGCAACCTCGACCGTCTCGTCAAATTTCGCCACGGCGCGCTCCTTGATCAGCTTGACCGCCTCAGGCAGCTGGTAGGGCTTGCTCCGGTCGATTCCCTCGCGCACCTTGGTCATGCGCTTCGTCACTTTTGTCATGGCGCTCACTCCACCACCTCGATGCCCATCGAGCGGGCCGACCCGGCGATGATCCTGCTCGCCGCCTCGACGTCGCGGGTGTTCATGTCCTTGAGCTTCTGCTCGGCGATGGCACGAACCTGGCTCATGGTCACCCGGCCGACCGAACTGCCACGGCCCGGCTCCTTGGAGCCGGAGCCCGGCTTCTTGGTCGACTTAAGGCCCGCCGCCCGCTTCAGCAGGAAGCTCGCCGGCGGCGTCTTCATGGTGAACGCAAACGACTTGTCGGCGAACGCCGTAATGACCACCGGAATGGGCATGCCCTGCTCCATGCCCTGGGTCGCGGCATTGAAGGTCTTGCAGAATTCCATGATGTTCAGGCCGCGCTGGCCCAGCGCCGGCCCGATGGGCGGCGACGGATTGGCCTGCCCGGCCGGCACCTGCAGCTTGATATATCCAGTAACTTTCTTTGCCATCTTTAAGTCCCTCGCCGCCTCGCCGGCGGCCTTGTTGAGGTTAGTGGTCCGGTTCAGCGCTTGCCTGAACCTCCCACCGGTGCCGGCTCGGGCATGGCCGAACCGGACATCACCCGGTCGCCTACATCTTCTCGACTTGGGCGAACTCCAGTTCGACCGGCGTCGGCCGGCCGAAAATCGACACTGCGACCTTGACCCGCGAGCGTTCCTCGTCGACTTCTTCGACCAGGCCTGAAAACGACGCAAATGGCCCATCAGCCACCCTGACCTGCTCGCCCACCTCAAACGATATGGACGGCCGCGGCCGCTCGATGCCTTCCTGCACCTGGTGCAGGATGCGCTCTGCCTCGACATCGGAGATCGGTATCGGCTTCTTGTCCGAGCCCAAGAAGCCCGTCACCTTGGGCGTGTTCTTGATCAGATGGTAGGCCTGGTCGGTCATGTCCATCTTGGCCAGCACGTAGCCGGGAAAAAACCGCCGCTCGCTGGCGACCTTGCGGCCGCGGCGGATCTCCACAACCTCCTCGGTGGGAACCATGATCTCATCGAACAGATCGGCCAGTCCCTGATTGGCGGCCTGCTCGCGGATCGATTCGGCCACCTTCTTTTCGAAGTTCGAGTAGGTGTGCACGATGTACCAACGCTTCGCCATGGCTCACGACGTCCCGTAAAACAGAACGACGTTGACGATCCGGCTGAGCACCGCATCGACGCCCAAAAAGAACACCGCAGCGAGCGCCACCATGATCATCACCATGATGGTGGTGATGACCGTCTCTTTCCTGGTCGGCCAGGTGACCTTCTCGGCCTCCTGCCTGACCTGCTGCATGAACTCAAACGGATTGGTCTTCGCCATATTCCCATTCCGGCCGGCTGTGCGGCTGGCCTACAGTTCGGGTGAGATGCTGCCGCATCCGGCTCGCGCACATGGCAGGGGCGGAGGGTCTCGAACCCCCGACCTGCGGTTTTGGAGACCGCCGCTC
>CAYWVA010000374.1:0-1591 GCA_964461545.1 uncultured Rhizobiaceae bacterium
GCCGGGCGTCTGCTGGCCGTCGCGCAGCGTGGTGTCGTAGAGATAGAGGCGCTCGCGGGTCATGATCGGGCTTCCTCGGACCCCACCCGGGCAGCGCTGGCGCGATGGCCACCCTCCCCCCGAGGGGGAGGGATGCGAAGGGCGATCTGTCTGCACCCCTCCCCCTCGGGGGGAGGGGCCGGGGGTGGGGCATGGGGTGTTGTCGTCATCGCTGTAGAACCTCAGATCACATCCATCAGCCGCAAGGTGATGAGCAGCGCGAGCGCCAGAACCAGCAGCTTCACTGCAACATAAACACGCCAGTGCCGCGCAAACGGCACCCCGCGCCACCATGGTTTGGATTCGCGCTCCATCATCAGTCCTCCGGCTGAGTGAGGCCGGGGCTGGACGGCATGGTGGAACAGCTCACCTCAGACCCCACCCGACCAGCTCTGCTCCCCTCCCCCTCGGGGGGAGGGGCCGGAGGTGGGGTAAGGGCAATCGCCATCATCACCTCTTGACCTCCCAGGTGGTGACCGGCTCGCCAGTCACGGGATCCTTTGAGTCCTTCAGTATGATCCCCAACTGGTCGAGTTCGTCGCGAATGCGGTCGGCCTCGGCCCAATCCTTGCGCATACGGGTTTCGTTGCGGGCGGCGATCAGCAATTCGATTCGGTTGGTATCGATCGCTCCACCATACACACGTCTGGCAGCGACCCTGTTGTAGTCATATGCCGCAATACCGTCGAAGCCCAGTATCCGAAGTGAATTGGAGAACAATGAAATATTTCTCGATCGGTCTAAATCAGGTTCGCACGCGCTGTCATCAATGCTTGTTACCAGCTCATGTAACTTCGATATCGCTTCCGGCGTGTTAAGGTCATCACAAAGAGCTCTCAGAAACGGTGGATATGACTCGAATGGAGCGAAGTCGGGTTCATGGCCAAGCACCGGATGGCTGTCATACCATCTCTTGAAGCTCTCTAATATGCGACTTGCTTCTCGCAGTTTGTGAGCACTCCAGTCCATCGGTTTGCGATAATGCGTCATAAGCAACGCAAATCGAACCACAAGTCCATCCCAATCATGGACGGCGTCCCGGATCGTCACAAAATTCCCCTCGCTCTTGGCCATCTTGCGCCCCTCCACCTGCAAGAAGCCGTTGTGCATCCACACGCTCGCCATGCGCTCCACGCCAAGCGCGCAGCGGCTCTGGGCGAGTTCGTTTTCGTGGTGGGGGAACATGAGGTCGATGCCGCCGCCGTGGATGTCGAAGGCCTCGCCCAGATGCCTCCACGACATGGCCGAGCACTCGATATGCCAGCCCGGCCGGCCGGGTGCTGCGATGCCGCAAGGGGAAGCCCAAGCCGGCTCGCCGGGCTTTGACGGCTTCCACAGCACGAAGTCCATCGGGTCGCGCTTGTAGGGGGCGACCTCGACGCGGGCGCCGGCCATCATCTCGTCGAGCGAGCGGCGGGCGAGCACGCCGTAATCGGGCATCGCCGCGACCTGGAACAGCACGTGGTCCTCCGCCACATACGCGCAATTCTTGGCGACCAGCCGCTCGATCATCACTTTCATGTCGTCGATGTGCTCCGTCGCCCGCGGTTCA
>CAYWVA010000374.1:1691-2901 GCA_964461545.1 uncultured Rhizobiaceae bacterium
TGGGCGAAGTCGTAGACGGTGGGCCCGCACACATACATGCGCACGTTCGCCGGATCGAGCGGCCGGAACTCTTCCTTGCGTCTGGTGAGCGTGTTGTAGAGCCTGAGCGTCATCGCGGGATCCCTCGAGGCGGCTGGCCTTCGGGGTGCTTCGCTCTTGAATGGGTGAAAAGCTCGCCGCCGCCAGCGCCTGTGGTGCTAGCCGATAATAATGCCGCAGGGGTGAGCGGCCGGTGAATGAACGAGCCTTGCCATGGCCGGCAACATGACGAAACGCCAGCCCCGCGTCAAGACGCAAGGCTTTCCGGCACTTCGGTGAATGCCGGCCGGCAACAGACCTATTCGTCCCCCGTCGGGCCGAAGATCGGCTCGAACGAACGCCTGAGTACTGCGTCGACTTGCGACATGGAAGCGGCCACGCCGAGGTCGGCAAGACTGGTGACGCCGTGGCCAGCCACCCCGCACGGCACGATGCCGGAAAAATGCTCAAGTTCGGGCACCACGTTGAGAGCCGCCCCGTGAAACGTCACCCAGCGGCGCACCCGGATGCCGATGGCGGCGATCTTGTCTTCTTTGGCTTCGCGATCGCCTTGTCCTTGCGGCCGGCGCACCCACACCCCTACCCGATCGGTCCGGGTCTCGCCGGCCACCCCGAACTCGGCCAGCGTGGCAATCATCCAGGCTTCCAGCCCGGTGACAAAGGCGCGCACATCCTGGCCGCGACGAGCCAGATGCAGCATCACGTAAGCCACCCTCTGGCCCGGCCCGTGATAGGTGAACTGGCCGCCGCGGCCGGTGCGATGGACAGCAAAGCGGTGGGGATCGATGAGGTCGCCCGGCCTGGCACTGGTGCCGGCGGTGTAGAGCGGCGGGTGCTCGACCAGCCAGATGCGCTCAACGCCGCCTGCCGCGATGGCCGCGGCCTCGCGCTCCATGCGCGCCACCGCCTGGGCGTAGTCGGTGAGCCCGGGGCTGACCTCCCAGGCGACCCGTTCAGGCCGGAAAAGGCGCGCGGCAGGGCGCGGCGGGGCGATGACATCGGGTTCCATGGCACCTAGATATAGTGCCGGGCCGGCCGTCCGCCAGCACGGCGCGACAGCCACGGGCCCTTGATTTGGCGATACCCGGTTGTTAAACAGCGCCGGCTCATCCCCTCGCGGTCGTGGCGGAATGGTAGACGCGCTAGCTTGAGGTGCTAGTGGGGGAAACCC
>CAYWVA010000375.1:0-2884 GCA_964461545.1 uncultured Rhizobiaceae bacterium
GAGTAGGTCGCCGCCAGGCCAGCCAAGGACAGACATACAAATCCCTTCTTCACATCCAGCCAAACCGCCGCCCGGAGCCCAAAGCCCCAGGCGGCGGTTTTTTGCCTTTCCACCACGGCATCCCCGAAACAGCAGGGGGCGGCCAAGGTGTGCTGTACGGTCCGCTCACACGCCATTTGCGCCTTGGGGTCCTTCGCGGGGTCACCGGCAAAAAGAGCCCCGGCCACAATGTGAACCGGGGCTCCAGTTGACCAAGGAGGAAGTTCGCGTCCCACGCTCTCGGCCTGGCGCTCTCGTCCGCGAATGCGCTTACCCCGATCCCCGATTTTCCCCTCGTGGAGGGAGCAAAAGCCGCGTCCCGTGAGTCGCGAACAAGCTTATGGTGCCGGTCTTCGGCTTGCGGGGCAAATGGTCATTCAAAGATATCCCGGTGATCAATCGCACCATTTGCTTACCATCGTCACCAGAGCCGGCAGCTTGCGGGTGGGCCAGGGTCACTGGCCGATCGTGGAACCGGCGTCGCCGACAGGCGTTTTTTCCGCAAGTTCGACCTCCAGGGACAAGACAACAGGGAAGGCTCAAACGCGATGAGCGCTACGGGACTGGAAGTCTTCGATAAGACCCTGCAATCCACCAACATCTGGCTCGACGAGATCATGACCGAGCTGGGGCCCGACCGGCAATTGGCTTGGCACGTGCTGGGCGCCGTGCTGCGCGCCCTCCGCGACCGTTTGCCGCTCGGCTTGGCGGCCCATCTCGGCTCGCAGCTGCCGATCCTGATCCGCGGCACCTACTACGACCAGTGGACACCGAGCGACAAGCCGCTTCAAACGCGCTCACGCGACGAGTTCCTGGACCAGGTGGGCCAGGGGCTGTGGAACGTCCGGCCGGTCAATGTTCAAAAGGCGGTGCAGGTGGTGTTCCGGACCATCTCCAACCACGTGACCGCAGGTCAGGTCAGGAAGGTGCGCGACTCCCTGCCCAAGGATGTGGCGAGCCTATGGCCGCCCGACGTCACCGGACCGGACGAGGCAGCGGCGCGTCAAGCCGGCGCCCGTAGCTAGCCTTGGCGGCCGCGAGCCATGCAGGTGCCGGTTGAAATCGCCTTTCGCAACATGGACCCGGTCGATTGGGCCGAGGCGGAAATCCGTGCCCGGGTCGCCAAGTTGGAGAAGCTCTACCCGCGCCTGACCACGTGCCGGGTGCGCGTCGACCGGCGCGCCCGCAATGCCAAGGGCACCGTGCCGCCGGTGGTCCGCATCGAGATGAGCGTCCCGGGTTACAAGGACATCGTAGTGAGCCACGAGCCGGATCACCTGCAGCTCAAATACCAGGCACCCGACCTGCGCAACGCCATCAACGAGGCGTTCCGCATCGCCGAGGACCGCCTGGTCTCCTTCAAGGAGCAGCGCCAAGACCGCTCCAAGCACGGCCACCACGATTCCGAGAACCAGTTCTTGGGCCAGGTGGCCGACATCGACCCCAACGGTGAGTTCGGCTTTCTTCTGAACAAAGAGGGCGGCCTGCTCTACTTCCACCGCAACAGCGTGCTGTCGGGCAACTTCGAGACGCTGAAGCGGGGCGAGGAAGTCTATTACGTCGAAGAGATGGGCGACACTGGCCCGATCGCGGCAAAGGTGCGCGTCAAGTCGGCCTAGCCGGGCGTGCCTGTGGGAACTCTGCGGCTGCAACGGCGTTTAGGGCGGGATGGAGCGCCGGCCATGCGGAGCGTTCAAACCTGCGTCGACGCTCGAGGATCCAATTGAACAAGGAGATGCGTAATGAAGCTCAGGAAGATGCTCCTGTGCGGTGTAGCCGCGACAGCGCTCGCTCTTGCGGCCGCGGTGCCGAACTCGTCGATGCTGCCCAACCTGGCTACGCCGGCTGAAGCGGCCGTCCAGGCCAGTGTCTCAATCGGCTTTGGCACGTTCTATAACAGCCTGGCGCCGCATGGCGACTGGGTGCGGCTCGAAGGCCGCCACGTCTGGGTTCCAGGACAGATCGATGCTGGCTGGCGTCCGTATACGGTCGGCCGCTGGGCCTATACCAGGCCTTATGGCTGGATGTGGGTGTCGGATGAGCCCTTCGGCTGGGCCGTCTACCACTACGGCCGCTGGGGCTTCCATTGGACGATTGGCTGGTATTGGGTCCCCGACACGGTATGGGCTCCGGCCTGGGTAACCTGGCGCACCTCCGGTAATCACGTGGTATGGGCGCCGATGCCACCGCGGGGCCTGGTCCACGTGACATACGATGTCGACCCGTATGCCATCCCGGCGCGGTACTGGGTCGCCGTTCCGACAACTCAGTTCCTGGCCCCCAGCATCTTTTCGGTCGCCCTGCACTTCGGCGAGCCCCGGTTCTATGACGTGGTGCGCTACACCAGGCCGGTCGGCCACGTGAGCATCGTCAACAACATTGCCGTCAACACCGTCATCAACGTCAATTACATCGAGAGCCAGACCGGAGAGACTGTCCGGGTGCGCGAGGTGAGGGAGGTGAGCGATGTGCAGGAGGCCCGGGTCGAGGACGATGCGATTGCGGTCTTTGCGCCCGCCGTCGAAGAGGAGCCCGACGCCGCGCCGCAGCAAGTGAGGACGGAAGAAGAGGTTGCCCAGGAGCGCGGGGTCGATGTGGCTGCCGCACCGCCTGAGGAGCCTGAGGATCAGCCGGTCGAGGTGGCTGAGGATGCACCGCCTGTGCCTGAGGAGGCTGTGGCGGCGGAGGCTCCGGTGACGGAAGATGAGGTTGCCGAGGAGCCGACCCCGCCGGCCGAGCCCGAGGTAGCCGAGGAGCCGGCTCCGCCGGCCGAGCCCGAGGTGGCCGAGGAGCCGACCCCGCCGGCCGAGCCCGAGGTGGCCGAGGAGCCGACCCCACCGGATGA
>CAYWVA010000376.1:0-2867 GCA_964461545.1 uncultured Rhizobiaceae bacterium
TGAAAAGGGCGGGGTGCGTGAACGCACTCCGCCCGCTGATCTGAACAGCCTTCGCTTGACTATTGATTGGGCGTATAAGGCTGCAGGGCGCCGTCGGTATAGATGAAGGTGCCATATTCCTGGTTCACCCGCATCCCGTCCTCGTCGAGCGTGAGGTCACCTGTCAACCCCCTATAGGTCCTGGAGACCTCGGGCAGCGCCTCGCGGATCGCATCGGAATCCGTGGAGCCGGCGTGCTCGATGGCCAGGGCCGCCAGCATGGCGGCGTCATATCCGAACGCGCCAAAGGCGGTGAACGGCGGCTCGCCGAAGCGCTCCCGGTAAGGCCCGGCATATTCCGACTCGTAGAACTCGCCGCCGACGTCGTGCTCGATGCCGCGAATGCCCTCCGCAACCTGGGGGATCTCGGCGACATCCTGCTCCCAGTTCGAGACCTCGGTGCCGATCCACGTCTCGGCGAGGTTGAGTCCGAGTTCGAAGGCCTGACGCATGATCAGCGCGGCATCGGCGCCATAGGCAAAGAATACCACCGCATCCGGACCAGGGGCGGTGAGTTGGCGAAGCTCCGGGCGATAATCGGTCTTCTGCTCCTCATAGCGCACCGTGGCGACGCATTCGGCCCCCATCCCAGGTGCCGCCTCGCAGGTCGCGATCTCCACTCCCACACCATACGGGTTGTTCGGAAACAGGGTCGCGATGGTCGTAGCCCCCACCTCGGACTGGGCGAGCGAGATGAGCTGAGGGCCCTGCAGCGAGGCCAGCCCGATGGCGTTGAAGAAATACGGCCCCACCTCGCGCAGCATCGGCGAATTGGCGCCGATCGAAATATGGACGATCCCGTTCTCGTTGGTGAACTGGCCGGTGGGAAGGGTTCGGCCGCTCGAATATTCGCCAAGCACGACGTGAACCGCGTCGACGTTGACCAGCTTGCGGACCGCGTCCATGGCGGCGGCGGCCCGTGATTCGACGTCCTCGACGATAAGCTGCGCCTCGCTGCCCAGCAGCCCCGGCCCGATGCTGCGGGTGGCGTCGTCCTTGAGCGGGACTTCGTAGCCTGCGTTCACCCGCTCGATGGCGAGCTGAACGCCGCGCTGCATGTCGATGCCGACGACCGAACTGGCCCCGGTAAGCGGCGTGAACAGGCCAATCTTCACCTGCTCCTGAGCACCGGCCGACGGAGCGCCGGTTACCAGCCCAAAAGCAGCAAGCGCAGCGAAAATCTGAGGTACCCGAAACCTGAGCAAATTCATGGCACACGTCCTCCTTTCGATAGTCCCCGCACAGGGATCACTATAACCGGTTCTCAGGCAGGAACCAGCCCTGTCTGGAAGGGATCAGCGAGCCCGTGTCACGGCCACCTGGCTGCCGACCAACGAACCAATTTCGCGGAGTGCCGATGCCAAGACCTGGCGATCCTCCGTGCCAAGTGGCAACTGTGGCGGCACCGGATCGCCCACCGCATAACCCTGTAACTGCAGGCCCGCTTTAATGCAGGCGGCAAGATCGTAGCGAGCAAAAATCTCGTTGATGCGCCACATTCGAGCCTGCAGGTCCATCGCTTTTTGCCATTTCGCCGCCCGGCATAGCTCGTAGAGCTCGACGCTCTCACGAGGGAGCACGCAGGCCGGGCCAGCCATCCAGCCGACACCCCCAATCAACATCACACAGGCCGGAATATGGGCCGAGGCTGAAAAGATCGAAAGCCGGCCAGCACAACGGTTCATTATCGACAGCAAGCGCCCTGTATTGGTGGAGGCATCTTTGATGTAGAGTATGCGCGGATGGTGGCTTAGACGCTCGATCACGTCGAGGCTGAGATCGCTTCGCTGGAACTGCGGATTGGTATAGAGGACCACTGGAATGTCGACTGAATCTGCAATGGCGCGGAAGTAACTCTCGACCTGAAAATCCTGGAGCGGAAAATAGGCTTCCAGGATAGCCAGAATCCCATCGACACCCAGTTCTTGATACGCTCCAGCCTGGCTAACCGCATCTTCCGTAGACGTGGACGCGACGCCCGCAACTACAGGCACACGGCGCTTCGCCGCATCGACAGTTGCCCGCACCACATCGGTGCGTTGCTCCCGATTCAGATAAGCAAACTCACCTGTCGATCCCAGCGGCGTGAGCCCATGTACGCCGGCCGCAATAAGGTCATCGACGAGACGTCCGATCACATCAGCCTTGACTCGCCCGGCCTCATCCAAGGGGGAGACGAGGTAAGGGTAAACCCCACCAAAAGTCGACATGCATGACCCCAAAATGAACCGAGTGGAGTATTAGTTGGCCGTAGGCGTGCCGAGGAAGGCCTCCCGGATCTTCTCGTTGTCGAGAATGTTGTGGGCGCGATCTTCAAACGCGTTGCGCCCATCCACCAGCACATAGCCGCGATCGGAAATCTCCAACGATCGCTGCGCTTCCTGCTCAACAACAATGACCGATTTGCCTTTCGTGTGAATTTCGACGACCTTGTCGAACACTTCGCCCGCCATGCGCGGCGACAGGGCAGCAGACGGCTCGTCGAGCAGCAGCACGTCAGGGTCCATCATCAGCGCCCGCGCCATTGCCAGAAGCTGCCGCTGGCCGCCGCTCAAGGTGTACACGCGCTGCCGCGAGCGCTCGGCGAGCAACGGAAACTCGGCGTAAAGCTGCTCCATGCGCGCGTTCACCGCCTGGCGCGCCAGCAGATATCCGCCCATCCTGAGGTTCTCCGCCACGGTGAGCGAGGCAAAGGCATTTTCAAGCTGCGGCACATAGCCGATGCCGTGACGCACCCGCTGGTCCGGGCGCAGACCGGTCATCGGCTCGCCATGCAGCCGCACCTCGCCCGAATGCGGCACCAGATAGCCCATGATCACCTTGAGCAA